>NZ_BAABFL010000383.1:0-11604 GCF_039540975.1 Kistimonas scapharcae | reverse complement strand
TGCCTGAAGAGCACAGGGGACGCTCTCTTCATTCAATTTAGCCTTACTTCTTCAGATCGTTAAGCGGGAGTTAAGGTTTATACTACCGTTCATAATTATTAGCGTGGCAGACATCACATGCAACATGTCGTTAATTAACATAGGTTAGGTATATCATTGCCATCCACCGAATTAAGCAGATATGTGTTGAATGAAAAACCTGGATCACTTAAGACTTGAGTTACGTCAATTTGCAGTGGACAGGGATTGGGATCAATTCCATTCCCCTAAAAACCTGGCCATGGCTCTCAGTGTGGAATCCGCTGAATTACTGGAACACTTCCAATGGCTAACTGAAAAGGAGTCCAGCGAATTATCCGGGACCAAGTTGGCAGACGTTGCTAAAGAACTGGCGGATATCCAGATCTATCTCACTCGTCTCGCAGACAAACTGGATATCGACCTAATGCAGGCCGTCACTGAGAAACTGGCAGAAAACGGTAAAAAATATCCGGCGGACCTCGTTCGCGGACAAAGTAAAAAATACAACGAATACCCGCCTCACGTGATTAATCAGACGGCAGCTGACTCAAAAAAGCGATAACTGCTCATCCCATAACTGAGCAAAGCCCTCTCCCGCAAAGGGCAAAACGACCTCAGCAACCGGTTTGAGCTGCTTGTCGATGTAGTGCTGGTAATCAATGGGGCTGACACGGTGTTCTACAGCCTCAGGCCCATTCACCGTGATGATATAACTGATCCAGCCTTTGTTCTGATAGCGCAGCATCTTGCCCGCAGCACGGTTGCATTCATCAGCCTGTCGCGCCGCCCTGACATGGGGAGGGCTGCTTCTGACATACTGACTGAGAGGACGACGAAGACGCTTCCTGTAAACCAGCTCACTATCCCGTTCCCCCGCCAGTGTTTGTCTGACCGTTTCCTTAACCAGATCAGCAGGCGATTGATCAGCAAACACCCGCTCAAACAACTGAACCTGAAACTGCCTAGCCAGTGGGGTCCAGTCTGAACGGACAGACTCCAGCCCCTTAAATACCAGTTGCTCTCCGGCAGATGTCCACTTCAATCCCGCATAGCGTTTTTTGCTGCCCGTTTCCGCGCCGCGAATAGTTGGCATCAGAAAACGGATATAATGGGTTTCGAATTCCAGTTCAAGGTAGCTGTCTAGCTGAAACTCTTCCTGTAAGGCATCGTGCCAGCGCTGATTAATGTCCATTACCAACGCTTTACCAATGCAGCCGGCTTCTTCCGGGCTGAAATGGTCCGCAAGCCGGACAAACAGGGAGTCCGTATCACCATAAATCACCTGGTATCCCTCTGCTTCAATCCAGCCTGCGGTTTGCTGCATGATGGCATGCCCACGAAGCGTAATGGAACTGGCCAGACGGGTATCGTAAAACCGGCACCCACCGGAGCCGAGCACCCCATAAAATGAATTCATCAAAATCTTGATGGCCTGTGAACGGGCGCTATCCTGTTGCTGCTTCGCCTCGTCCCGCTGCTGCCAGAGGGAGGTGATAATCGCCGGCAGAAAGTGGCTCTGCCGGGAAAAAACAGCACCACGGTAGCCGGGAATCGCCTGTTCTGGTTGCTTGAGGCCTTCAACCAGCCCCAGAGGATCAATTTTGAATGTACGGATAATCGAGGGATAAAGGCTTTTGAAATCCAGCACCAGAACGTTGTTATACAAACCAGGTTTGGAATCCATCACATAGCCACCGGGACTGGCCAACCCACCGTCGTCGGGCAAGTTCGGCGCTACATAACCAGCACGGTGAAGCCTTGGCAGGTACAAGTGGGTGAAGGCGGCGACAGAACCGCCCATGCGATCCAGCTCCAACCCCGTCAGCTGGCTACGCAGCCTCAGGAAATCCAGCAACCGGGTCTGACAGAAAATGTCCAGAACAAGCCTGCAGTCTTCCAGGTTATAACGGGCAAGCTTATGCTTATCATGATGAAAATCATGGGTAATCGCCGCCAGCCGGTTATCGACTTCCTCTGTCGCCTTCCCCCGGCCAAGAAGGCTTTGTGATACGGTCTCAAGTGTGAAGTCGGCAAACTGATAGGTAGCAGACTTTAGCGCATCAATACCGTCGATCACCACGCGTCCGGGCACGGTGACAAACCCCACACCAGACTCTCCCCGACGTTCTCGCCAACTGGCAGGTTGTTTCCCTCTTCCCAAACACAACCGGAAACCATGGACGCGAGCCCGTTCAAGTAGCAGCCGACAGTCAAAATTGACCACATTCCAGCCAATAAGAATATCCGGATCCAGTTGCTCAATTTCCTCCTCAAGCGCTTTCAACAATGACCGTTCATTCTCAACCCAGAGAATGGTTCCCTCACTAAGCCCCGGACTGTGCCCAAAGACTGGGGAGCCGATCATCAGAACCCGTTCGACGGTCTCTCCGGCAAGCCCGACCGAATAAAGCTCCCCATCCATAGAGCATTCAACATCCAAGGAAAGTACGGAAAAGGGAGAACTTACCTCCGCAGGACGCACTTTGACATCATGGTATTCTGTATAACCACGCTGCCTCACCGCCCACCCTGTGAAAGCAATGCCTCCCGTAATAAAACGTTCCATCAGGTAACGCTCATGCAAGCGAATATCGGCTTCAAACAGTGTCACACCGAGTTTTCGAAGCCTGTCCTGTGCCTTGAATCCCACCTCAAGCGTCGGTGTATAAACCGCTCGTACGGGCTCATGATGAAAGGTTTCCAACGCGACTGCCCGGCACTCATGAGTGAGACCGGCCTTCGAAAGACACGCTGACAGCCTGATGTAATCCTCATCCATTACAAAAAACACGGGACGTTCACCCGTGACAATAAGCTTGGCTATCCCTGAACCCGTCGTCACCCAGAAATGAATCTCCGTCGTACCGGCGTGATCGAGGCTATGGCGTCCGAGAAGAAACCCCTCATGAACAGGGGGGTGTGTCTTGCAATTCAAGGGAGCGGTTCCCTGCTATCCAAAGACCCCATGATACCGTGCGAATATCAGAAAGGTCACATCCATTAACTTTATCGCTATATCGACATTTTTATGAACTAGAATCGTCTACGGCAGTCAGAATGGAAACACAAGCCATCACTTCACACTATAACGCTATGCATTCCACACACTTTCAGGCCTTATCAATGAAATACGCTATTCTGGCAATCCAACTCATTTATACCGGCAGTTTACTGCTTCTCACAACGTTCGCCATTGCAAGCATGTCCGATGACGAGCTTGATACCTGTGTCGCCAGAGAGATTCCTATCAACATCATCAACACCTATGATTTCTTTTACCAAAACCCGAATAAGGCGCTACTGGCCATCCATGACCCTGATACTCTCCATACGTTGTTTAATAGTGCCAAATTGATTGAAAAGATTGATTTCAATACACAACTGGCACTTTATGCCCAGATGGGGACACAGCCTTCAGGCGGTTACCGCATGACGATCATAGCCGTTGAAGATAAGTGTCATTATCTGGAAGTCAGGGTAGAAAATCGGCAACCTGGCGCGGACTGCGTGACTACACAGGCTCTTACCTTCCCCCATCAACTGGTCACGATATCGAAGCCAAACGGGTCGAAACCCATACTGTTCAAGGAAGTATTCAACAAAGAAAGCTGCTTATAACTATCTGTTTTAAATAACCCTGACAACATCAGTAGACGTCCACCACGACCACCCCAACCCTGACACTCTGCGACTATTGGCTAATTGAAAAATACCCAGTGGTTGTCCGCCCTCTGCAGGAATGCCCTGCAGGCTGATCAGCGTGAAAAAAACAGAATTATTTCAGGAACTTTTCCACCAAATACCTTTCTTACGTAATAGACACCCAATTCAAATAACGTCATATTTATTATGTAAGGAGTAGCGTGGTTATGGATAAAGGTAACAGCAGTGATTTCGACATGAAGGATTTCTTTGAGAAACAGAAAGCCGCTGCCGCAAATAATCAATTCAACCGGACTAACGATCTGGGTGCCAAAAAAGAATTTACGCCGCCAGGTAACATGCCAGTGAAGGATTCTGCATCCAAGGATAACAAGGATCCCAATGGCAACGACATGCCCTTTGAAATCGACAAAGAGACTGAAGCACAGATTCTGGAAATCGTGAATTCCTTTATCAGTCTGGCGAACAAGCATGCCGAAGGCCGCAAGCTGCCGATCAATATCATCAGCGACGCCTTCCTCTATGCAGCGGCCCGTTACAACGCCTTTCTGGTGGCTTCTGCTGACCAGAAAAGCATTGCAACCAACCAGAAAGAGTATGTGGAAGCGTTCATGGAGCAATACAAGGCCATGCTCAAAGACCACTTCGAATTCTACAAAAATAACCCGCTCTGATCGGATAAGGGTTCCGGCCGCCTGCCGGAGCCCTGCCCTCCATCACCCATCACGTTTCTTACCCTCATCCAGCCCAGCTTTCCAGCCTATTCGCGCACAATCGCTCGCATAGCCGCTAATGTGTCAGGCTTTAAGAATCAGTACTCCCAACACAATTGCCAATCCCACCAACCAGTAGACAGGCCAGCGTCTGACCCTCAGCAAGTAAAAACCAACCAGTGCAAGGACCAACTCCAGCGACGTATGTACTGCCGATACAAAGACCGGTGAATACATCGCGGCCACCAGCAAGCCCACCACCGAGGCATTAATGCCACTGATGGCTCCTGCAACTCTGGCCCTGCCTGCAACAGCTTGCCACGCATGCAGCATCCCGATCACCAGCAGAAAGCCCGGCAGAAAGATAGCGATGGTGGCAATCACGGCCCCCAGAACCGGCATCGACTCGGATGCGAAATACCCCAGGTAGGCAGACAAGGTGAACATGGGGCCGGGAATAGCCTGTGCGGCGGCATAGCCGGTCAGAAACGTATCTGTATTGATCAGATCTTTCGTGGTGTTCTGCAGCAGTGGCAGAACCACATGACCACCGCCGAATACCATACTGCCCGCCTGATAGAAGTCGCTGAACAGCGTCAGTAACGGACGCTGCCCCGCCACCAGTGGCAGCAACAGCAGCAAACCACCAAATAGCACCAATGGCCAGACTTTTATCCGGTAGTTTTCATGTTTGTCTGTTGACGCAGGTAACCATCGCCAGCCAATGCCCGCAGCCAGTACCAATACCGCCATCTGGGCCAGTACGCCGGGCACAATCAGGAGAATCGCCGCACTGAACACGCAGAGCGCCACAGTCAGCGAACGCTGGCAAAAACTCCGATACATCTGGATGATGGCATCTGCTACCACGACAACAGCCAGCAGCTTCAGGCCCGCAATCACCCCCTGGTACCAGCTGGCGTCAAAAAATGCATGACTGCTCATGGCGATCGCCAGCAGGATAACGAAAGATGGCAGGGTGAAGCCGACAAATGCCGCACAACCACCGAGCAGGCCGGCCCGTCGGTAGCCAATGGCAAAACCGACCTGACTGGACCCAGGACCCGGCAGAAACTGGCTCAAGGCCACCAGCTGGGAGTACTGCTCATCACTCAGCCATTGCAGCCTCTCCACGAAGGCATGACGAAAATAACCGATATGCGCCGCCGGACCACCAAAGCTGGTCCACCCCAGCAGGAAAAACTGCCAGAAAATTTCCAGTGTTTTGATCACAGATTGATTTACCGCTAAAGAAGAAGAACCTGGAACCTGATCTCTGCAGGCAGGTACGCTATATGTGTTGCTGGAGCCTATGATTATCAGCCATTTATTTCAATTTCATGACCAATAAGTACCCTTACCTACTGGTAACAAAACCACCAGAAACGTCAGTAAAATGTCAGTCACCTAAGGCAAACAAAGCCGCACCAAACACTACTCTTTAAAAGAGAAGGCGCTGTTCAGATCAGCCCAACCCGAACCAATCGTTATATGCCCAAGGGATATTGATTGCCGACTGTCATCAGGTAATCGCCGTATGCTGTTCGAAGGAATTTGGCATGAATAAGTATGGAATGCTTGCCGCACTCATCAGTATTGTTGTTTTCTTGCAATTACTGCCATCGGTCAGAAACAAGCAATACTGCGACCCCGGCTATCAGGCTGATACCACGGCATACCATTTTAATGCTAACGGCACTGTTCGCCATCGCACCACAGGGCTGGTCTGGGAACGCTGCCTGCTCGGACAGACACTGAATAATGCTGGTACAGCAGACAAATTCACCGACGACTACTGCGAGGGGAAACCCAGCAAACTCAGCTGGTTTGATATGCAGGAACGAATGAAGCGCAATCCTGGTGCCCGACTGCCCAGTATTACGGAACTGAAAACGACAATGATTGCCGAGTGTAAAACGCCCGCCGTCAACCTGACCATTTTCCCTGATACACCGCACAAAGGATTATTGATGTCTGCGGACGAGAAAATCCAGAACCAGGATAAAACAGCCCGGTATTTTTATGCCATCTCTCTCTACTCTTCCTCTATGCAGCTTTTTCAGAAAAACAGTCGAGCCTATGCGCGCTTCATCAGGGAGCATGTTGTCACAGAGAACGATAAGAAAAAGCTTGTCAAAAAATCATCACCGAAAGAAAAAGCTAAGACCATCCCTGCCAGCAACAAACAACAGGAAACAGATCAGTGAACAAAAAAATAAACGTTTTTGCTGTCGCCAGTTTCATAACACTCTCCAGTTCACTGGCAGCCAAAGAACAGACCTGTGAAGCCAGTTACACGCCCGAACACAAATATTACCGATTTTCTACAGATGGCACCGTAACCGATACACGAACCGGTTTGACCTGGCAGCGCTGCCTTGTCGGTCAAACCCATAACGATGCGGGTACACCTGACAACTTTACTGATGATCATTGTGACGGAATACCCATAGAATTCGATTGGGATAGAGGCGTTAACTATGTCCACTATGTTCAAGGTTACAGACTGCCAACCTACCCGGAGCTAGAAACATTGGTCGTTAAAGCCTGTAAGACACCAGCCATTGATTTAGCAGTATTCCCGGATTCCCCCTTTAAGGGCTTACAGATGACGTCAGAAGACTATCATTACGAAAAACACGACAGTGCACATTATTACATCAGTTCGTCACTGTATTCCGGAACCAAGCAGTACATGCACAAAAACATCCGGGGCTACCTTCGACTGGTCAAAGAGTAATCCAGTAATTCTGCTATTTCAGGGACAGTATGATGGCCGCTTATCTTATTCGCATTATTAATCCGCAGAACCCTGTCTGGCACCAGTGGGGATTTGATCCTGCAACCCTGCCAGATTCACCCATAGTGATGGCGGAGGACGAGTTCAGTGCACGCTGTGAAGCACTCAACCTGTTCGAGACGAATGATTATCCCGTCACATTTTCCGAATTACCGGAAGATCACCCCTTACTGATTCCAACACATACTGAGTGTGTTGATATTTCTCAGCCCCCAAAATGAAAAACAGGTGACAGTTGCCTGTCACCTGCCTGAACGTGTCATATGAATGCCTGATCAGCTGCGCAGACCATAGACCTTTACTTCTGCAGTCTTGTAGCCACCCATGGCCGTCCGGTAATTCAGTTCAATCTTGTTAATGACCCGGTCACCGTCAATCAGTCTCAACGGTACGGTTTGACGTCCTTTTTCCAGACGCTTTCTGATATAGAAATTCTGGTGACCGCCATTACCAAAAACAACTTTGATCTTTTCCAGACGGATAGGTGCGTCTTCAACACGGAGGAAAATCTTGTCAAATTTCCCCTTAAAGCCACTGACATGAATCGTATCAGTCTCACTGTTGAATGACACACGGCGTTCGCCGAGTTTTTTCCAGTCATCCGCGAGGGCTCCGACACTGATAACACTCATAAGAGCAAGCGCCAAAAGCTTTTTCATGGTGATCCTTATCTGTATAAATAAACAGGTGTGCTTTTGACCGAATCATAATCAAATATCGAGCGCCTGAATAATCAGTATGCGCCGATGACGCTCCGCGGAATACAGCTACACAAACATCCAACAATACGGAGGCCATCTGATCACCCAGTGGCAGCTTTTTGCATGAATAACGGTATAAATGCGTTTGCCTCGCCATGCTTACATAGTACTGACGTCCGTTACCAACGGTTTCCATCCGTGACAGCCTTGTTCTCCAAACTGTCACAAAAGCCGCTTACGATAGCATCATAATCTGTAAGGCAACGGCCTGAGGGCTGCGCCAAACGGGGACACGAAAAACTTGGCATATCCCCTGCTAATTTTTTACAGATGATATCCGCTTGCTGTCTGTCAATCATTTCCTCTCAGGGAGAACGGAAAATTGGCAGGCAAGGACGGCCAACCTTAAGGACGGGTGAAAGCACGACA
This sequence comes from Kistimonas scapharcae, assembly GCF_039540975.1. NCBI lineage: Bacteria > Pseudomonadati > Pseudomonadota > Gammaproteobacteria > Oceanospirillales > Endozoicomonadaceae > Kistimonas > Kistimonas scapharcae. The sequence continues at coordinate 3,277 of NZ_BAABFL010000383.1, read as the reverse complement.
GGTTCCTTAGCAGGCCAGATACCCTGTGAAAACAGGGCTTTGTTTTCCCGGAGGAAGTGATGCCATGGGTAAACCGACACTGAGCCATATGTTCGCCTATCTCAAGCGAATCGGTGTCAAACTGAAACCGCTCACGAAAGAAGGCATTGAGTCGGAGTATTTCCGACGCATCTATCAGGTACATTCCAGAGATGAAGTACTGCAAGCCATTCCCGTCAAGTCCAGCCACCCGACACGCCGCTCGCGCTAAACGTATCGGTAAGCCACGCCTGCGTGGCTTACCTGTACCAGGCACTCAGCCCTCATTACTAATTTAAAGCCGCATTCCCCCCAGCATTCGCTGTCACGACCCAATAGCACGGCTCAACGTGTTTGAAACAAGGGTTGCTCCACCTGCTTTTCAGACCAGAAATTGATATTGAATTGAGCATCATCACTTAATTCGACGCGATGCCAATACTGGGGCGGGCTGGTTGCAAACTCTCCTGCCCTGATGACTACCGTAATTTCAGGATCAGTCGCCACCTCATCCGCAAAGCCATAGTACGTCACTGTCCCCTCCATAACACAAATCTGACCAAAAACGCCTGCGGCCGTATTGTGATGAGACAACAATGCCGCGGGGACATTCGCTTTAGTAAAGAACGGGGTGGATCGTTGAATCGTCCAGTTCACAGGAATGCGTAAATGTCTCATGGCCGCTCCTACTGTTAAGAATCACTTGCCCATCAGACAGGATTAATCGATAAAAACACGGGCTGTGCAGAGGCTAACTTTAACAGCTGATGGAAATCAGTATAGGAATATCAGAGCACACGAAAAATCGAGAATCGCTTGATTCACAAGACTGACAAAAGTTCCGAAAAATCGAGACCATGAAGCCGAGACTTCGCGATAGAGTGGCGCCGACCGGGAAGCCGTAAGTATCAAATAACGTTAGCTCAGCTTATCCTGACCAGCTCTATGCATCTTAAATTCGACTTCCGACACCAGTTTTTCTGCATCGACCTCGGAAATCACCCCCTCATGCGACAAGGCAGTCAGGCTATTTCGCTGCTTATTCAGCAGGATACGAAGGGCTGTATGCGTTTCAATTTTCGCAACAATCTCCGGAGAGAGTGATTTGATATTAGCAAGCGCTTCTTCGCCCAGCTGAATATTGCGCTCCATATCACTCAGTGCGGCATCCCTGTCTTTTTCAGACATGGATATACTCTTCGCAAGCGTAATCGTCTGACGATTCGCAGCCAAAAGACCACGCGCACTTTCATAAACCAAAACTTGCTGCATGTAACGATATTGCGTGGCATAGCGCCGAATGAAGGGAACGGATGCCATATATTCGATCCACTTCGGTACAACCCAGCTTTTTTCCAGATGGGGACGAGGCGCAATTTTGGGCTCTCCATCCAAAGCCTGCTCAATGGCTGTCACCAGCAACGTGGTCGCCTTCTTGCTTAGCAATCCCTGGGAGAACTGATTCCAGTAGTATTGACGCTCAGTTTCCAGCAGCTTTCTCAGGTATTCCGTACCGGTTTCCTCTTCCTTACCCTGCTGAGCCAATGTTTCCTCACTGGGCTTCAAGTCAGACAGTTTGGATTCCACTCTCTCCCAATTCACCATTTGCATCAACGGATCAGATTTCAAGGTTCCCTTGAGGGATTCGACATCCTGGTAAATGGCAGACTTTACTTTTTCCAGCGTCTTCTGCTTGGCCTTAGGCAACTTGTCCAGCCCGAGTTTTGCCATGACAAGCCGCATCGTTCCCCCGTTAATGACGATGGTCAAAACAACGACACCCGCCGTTAAAAACAGTATTTGATTTCGGATATCCAGCGGCAGGGAATCGTTAGCTGCCACCATGAGCGCCAGCGCCATAGAGACGGCACCTCTTAGGCCTCCCCACGTTAAAACAATGGCCTTTTCTTTGTTGATACCAACCCCCAAACGAGAGAGAAACGGCATCAATCCCAACACCGCCAACGATCGGATAACCAGTACACCAAGGAATATCACAAAGAGATAGCCCCAGGAGTCCAGGGATGCATCAGTCACCCGTGTCGCGACGACCAGTCCCACAAGGATGAAAATCAAGGTATTGAACAGATAAGCCAGTGTCTGCCAGAAGTGATGCAGGTGATGAATCACTTCCGGAGAAAAACAGGTTCTTCCAGGGCCGGCATAAATCAACGCCAGCGTCACTACCGCCACAATACCTGATGCATGGAAGACGTGCTCAGCAACATAGAACACCAGGTAAGGCGTCACTAGGGTCAAAGTGATCTCTATCAGGCTGTCATTAAACACCCGGTTAATAAATATCAGACTGACAGCACCGACCAGACAGCCCAGGATAATGCCAAGAAACACAACCCTGAAAAACTCAAACACAACCGTTGGGATGTGCATTTCTGCGTTCAACTGCGTCGCCAGTGTCAAAAACAACGAGAAAAGGACAATAGCAGTACCATCATTGATCAGCGACTCACCTTCAATCAGCGTCTGCAGGCGAGCACGGGAGCACATTTCTTTAAGCAGTGCCACTACCGCCACAGGGTCTGTCGCGCTGACAATCGCCCCGAACATCAACGCCACCGGGAAACTCCACTCCCAGGGGAGTAACCACAACACCATAAATGCCGTCATACAGGTACAGATAACCAGACCAGGTACCGCTAAAAGGGCTATCTGTGAAAACATCCGTTTGAAAAGGTGCACTTCAAGCTCAAAGGCCGACTCAAACACCAGTGCGGGAAGAAAGATAAACAGTATGAGGTTAGGATCCAGTGCAGCACCAAGGCGTATCGATAAATTGATTTCTTCTATCGGCTCCTTGATATAGCCCGCCTGAGACATCAACCCAAGCAATAAACCGAAAACCAGCAACGCCACAGAGTACGGGATGGCCGTATTCTTTAATAAAGCCCGGACGGTGACCCCGACCAGAATAGACAGCACTACAAAGACCAGGATAAGGAGCGTCGTTTCCATGACATTTATCTATATACTGTTTTACTTCACATTAGGTCACTGCGTTATATTTGCAAACTTTCATGAACCGAATCTGTAAAGTACAGAAGTCCCTTTACAACACTCCTGTACGAACCCTGTCCACACATACTGAAAACGCTCTGATAGGATCACATTGTCAGGATGCAGTAGCTGAAAAGAGGATCGCCAGGGAGTGTTCACAATTATACCTTAAATCCCGCTTAACCTTGGGAATGTGAGCAAGCTGGCCGTACTTTTGGCAACAGAGTACAGTTTTTGCACAAAA
>NZ_BAABFL010000382.1:0-11458 GCF_039540975.1 Kistimonas scapharcae | reverse complement strand
TTTTGCCTGAAGAGCACAGGGGACGCTCTCTTCATTCAATTTAGCCTTACTTCTTCAGATCGTTAAGCGGGAGTTAAGGATAAAAGACGGGTCTCTTTTCACCGTCTATCACTTGACATATAGCCTTCACTTTTCAAGTAACGCATAGCATCACTTATTTTCCAACGTTCATCAGGATTAATTTTTAAGAGTTGTGACACTACATGTCTGATTGGTTCTGGCAGTTGATTAACCAATCCCTTTAATGCTGACAAATATTTTTCTGTAGCGCCTGGTAGATCCGTAGTGATTCTTTTCTCATCCATATGGGCAACCAAAAAGGATATGAAGTAATTATTCCATAACGAATCCACATTATTAGAAAAATATAATTCAAGCAATGTAATCCCCAAACTCCATGCATCCGCTTTAGCTCCATCAACCTGACTATAAGGCATTTTCTTTTTCTTTCTATCTCTGACAAGTGCTAACTCAACAGGCATAAAACAGAGCGTACCATCAGTCGTATCAGTCAACCAACCTTCATCATCATTACCAAATTCCTTGGCATTTCCGAAATCGCACACCTTTGGCTGGCCTTCATCTGATAACAATATATTATCGGGCTTAATATCTAAATGAAGGATTCTGTTTCGCTCTAAATAACTCAGTGCATCTATCACCCCGAAAGCTATTTTTTCTCTTTCACTATTTGTCAGGATGCCCTGCTCTATTGCCGCGGCCAAGCTTCTTGGTTGAAACTCCATAAAATAACCAGATTGAAACTGCTCAGCCACATCATGAACCCTCATAACATCAAAACTTGGTTTATCTCCAGATTTACGGCGCTTCTTCACTAAACAAGACCGCCCACCTCCCAGTTCTGAAACTTTGATTATATTAGGGTGATTCAGTTTTCGTAAAATGGCATTCTCATGTGCCACAGTACCACCTTCTTTTTTAAGCGCCCTTTTATATACTAGTTTCCTATCATCATCGACCGTAACACGAGCAACCTGCCCAAAGCCTCCCTCTCCAAAGGGCAGAGACATATAGAGCTGTTCTTTTACATCAACATAATCAATATGTTCCTGACTTAAAGAGTCATACTCTTCAAGCAAATCAGGATAAGCCTTAAAATCCTCTCGGATACGCTCCCAATCGGCTCTCATGCTATCACTGCGCAGAATGCTGGCCTCTAAACTCTCAGGGGATTGAGTAAAAACTTTAGTCCGATCAACACCGCATGCACCGGCCTCTGGTATTGACTCGTCAATCAAAGATGCTTGTGATGAATAATCAGCATATTCAACAACGGTTCCAATATTTCCTATACGGGTGCCTTCTGCATAAACATCAACACCACTTCCCGGCACTGAAAGTGACTCTTTATTCTCACCATCTCCAGCCTCCCTTGTAATACTTATATCCGCAGAACCCATTGAGGCATATGCTGCCCCCCAATCAAAGCTCTTATCAGTAGATTCTCCAGAAGACTTTCTATCAGGTTCAATCAATTCTGAATCTACACCCGTATGTGATCTGCCTGTGCGCAAATCTGAGTTGCCACCAGCAATTAATCCATGAAATGCCTGAGAATCAGTATCTGAATCGTTTGAATCCCCCCGACTACGGCTAAAGCCTTTCTGGGGAAATTCAGCAGAAAATTTGTCTTGCCAACCTTTCAAGGATTGATCATCACTCGATAAATTAAGACCCCCCTGCCCGGAAACCTCTTGCCCCGATTGATGCTTATCCAGCCACCAATAAGGCTGAGCTGTTGGGTCAGGGCTGCTATCAGATGATTCTGAAGGCCAAATCACCCTTCCTCTTTCTGGATGTCTGCGCCTGTCGGGTTCATCCCTCTTCTCCAGCGAAACTAGTCGCGAACCTGTTTCTATTCCTGATGCCAGCATTCCTGGAACAGCAGTGTCATACGGACATGGCTGCTGCAGGGTATTAAGATACTCCTCACTGGCATCATATCTATGAAGCCTCGAATCAGGCTGTGCTTCCGATGCATCAAAATCGCCATCTGATGATTGGGAAGACGGTACAACAAGCTTTCCTCTTTCACGCTGCCTACCATAACCGGGTTCAACAGGTGCTTGATCAACACCAGGGAAAGGCGTGTGTGTATGGCGCACTGGGCTAACTGGATGCCTGAGCCTGTTGTGTAACCTGGAACGGTGAATGGAAGCTGCTTCGGCAGCACGTGGGTTTGGATGCCCCAGACAAGTATAAATTTCCTGAGATAGAGGGTGTGCTACCCCACCCATAATTTCTTGTAGCGCGTAATTAAAAAACGCGGGTTCACTTCTAGCATTATTGAGTAACCGCCGAAGTTTTGGGTTATAGGGCGTTAGTGGGTTAGATTGACTTCTTATGACATTAGACAGTTCCTGTGCAATGCGAGCTGCACTATCTGCTATTGGATCATCCGCATAATCCCTTGCTATTTCGCTGAGCAACCGAACAACTTCGAAACTTTCAATATTAAAAACACAATGAACAACAGTGATACCATCAATTAATCCACGTTGTTTTTCCAGAATATGATCAATCAGAAAATCCTTGACAAATTGGGAGGCTATAGGCCCTCTTGCATTAGTGTTCTGAACAAAGAAACCTTGTTTTTTTGACTGACACCTAATCTCTGAATCAATAATGAAGGGATTTCTGTCGTTGGCAATGGTTATTTTCCAGTTACAGAGAGATCTTCTGCAACACAGTATCGACCAGAGCACACAAAAAAATTCACGACAGGACTGGCAAAAAGAGACTCTCGGTGCATAATTCCTTTGCACTTGCAGCGTTCTTATTTGTCCAGAACACCCTGCCTGAGGATAAACCTGCATTGCGCTATACACCTCGCCATAAATTCAAAAAATAATATTTAATCTTTCTGTCACGATCACTAACAAAATGGTTAAAATATAGGTCAATGGATAATTCCTTTTAATTTGCACGAGCCAAAGTCATTATTTAAATAAGTCCAATGGACTAAATCATCCTCCTTGATCAAGAATTGTCGAAAAATTTTGCACCCATCACATTGAGCTGGTATAAAAACGCGCCTTTTGATCAGAATGAGTTACGGATAGCTGCGTTGTCATCCATGTACTATCAGAAAATCCTCGAAGAAATCATTGAAGAGATCCGCCCGACGTTGGGGGAAGGCGCCGTCGCGGATTACATCCCTGCGCTGGCGGAAGTCGATCCCTGCCAGTTCGGCATCGCCATCAGCACCATGGATGGTGAGGACTTTGCCGCCGGAGATGCCTTTAAGCCCTTCTCTATCCAGAGTATCTCCAAGGTCTTTAACCTGGCGCTGGCCATGCGTCTGTGCGATGACGACCTGTGGAGCCGGGTCGGGGTTGAGCCTTCTGGCAATGCTTTCAATTCCCTGTCCCAGCTGGAATATGAACATGGCATTCCCAGAAACCCATTTATCAATGCCGGTGCGTTAGTGATTACTGACAGTATCATCAGCCGCTCCAGCGAACCGGTCGACGTTATCCTGGAGTTCGCCCGAAGCTGCGCCGGCAACCCGGACATCACCTATGATGAAGAGGTTTTCCGTTCCGAGCTGGCTCATGGCCACCGAAACCGGGCGCTGATCAACTACCTGTGCAGTTTCGACAATATCGCCAACGATACCGAACAGATCCTGACCACATATTTCTACCAGTGCTCATTGGCGATGACCTGTATGGATCTGGCCCGTTCCTTCCGTTTCCTGGCCAATGCAGGCCGGATGCCCGGCAGTGTCAGCCCGATTCTGTCCAGCCACCAAACCCGCCGGATCAACTCCCTGATGATGACCTGTGGTACCTATGACGAAGCTGGCGAATTTGCCTTTCATGTCGGCCTGCCCTGCAAAAGCGGCGTTGGTGGCGGGATTGTCGCCATCGTGCCCAAGCAGATGAGTATCTGCGTCTGGAGCCCTGCCCTGGGTCCCAAGGGGAACTCCCTGGCGGGCATGCAGGCCCTGGAGCTGTTCTGTCAGAAAACCGGGCTGGCCATTTTCTGACATTTTCCTGACAAACCGGCAATCGCTGCTAAACTAGGAACCCTGAGGGCGCTAGACTGTCAAAATTCATGAGAAACCGGAATTCCAGGCTTATTCAAGGGTATTTAGGGCGCTTGATATCGGTTCTGAGATTAGGAGGTATTATCTCATGGGTCATTTGACTATCTCGCCAATTACCATGGGTCAATCACAGGCTTTGGGCTTCTGCCCTGCCTTGGGCAGCATTTCCACAAGTCGCCATGTCTTCTGTGGTATGTATGTCGTTGTTACGCCCGTTATTGAACGGGAGCTTGATCCCTGCCTTGAAGACACGGAAGAAGAAGAGATGGATCGGCGCCATAAGGTGGAAAAAGTGACCCGCAAGAGTCGCGCCAGTTTCACCTTCATGAAACAGCACTTCTGATTTAGTCTGTTTCCGGCTCTCCGGGTGGATGGGGAAGCTTGTCCGTCCACCGCTCCAGCTGGAGAGACTCACGATAACGCAGCCACTCGCGCTTGGTTCGTGTCATGAGCTGATCTGACTCATGGCAGCCAGCACTTTCGGCAACGATCACCAGATAGTTAGCAGCATCCAACGGAGCTCCTCCCTCCATGAGGGCAACATAGGCTGCACCGGTTTCAAGCGAAAAGCGGCGACCGGTCAAATCGTTCAGCCACTCAACACCCGCTTGTGAAGCTGCTGGTGAGATTTCCGATAGCGCCCCCTCTAAATGCTGCGGATTGATATCCCGCTGCTGATAATCCATTCCTGCCACCATGACATACAGCGCCTGGTTACATCGTGATTCATCATGCAAAACACTCAATGCTTTATTAAGCTCTTGTTCCGATGCGCCGATCAGAAAGGTCACTCCCGAACACTCTGATGCACTCAGAGCCAGCTGCTCCTGCGTTTCACGCACCAAGGGTTCTGCAGAGGTTCGTAAAAGACTGACATCGGCGGTCAAGTTATTAAACTGCACGCCGGTTAACTCAGATGCGACCTCTTTCGTTGCATCCTGCAACGTATCCAGTGCCACCCGGTGACAAATGCCACTGCAGAACTCAATTTGCATGGACTCTTTCAACGGGCAATGATCAGGAATAACCGCAACATAGGGCAAGCCTAACATTTGTGCATACCACGCCTCCGCGATGGCCATCGCGGGTGGTGAATTACTGATCACTGGCTTATCGGCCTCCAGCTGCCGCTGGTTCAGCGCGTGCAGAAATAGCACACGCGCTACCCGCTGGCGCCAGCTACCCACTGGATTCCAGGACTCATCCTTGAGATAAAGTTTCTGTCCTCCAGGACGGAGGACATCAAGTTTCAGTAATGGTGTCTGCCCAGGCAATTCAGCCAATAGCTTCTGTTGTGCCTGCGCCACCCATAAAAGACTGTTAACCATGCCTTTACCCCATGTAACAGATTCCGGGCTGTCGTCACCTTGACCGAGTCTAGAGTGCACGGTACTAAAGTCCATGACATAACTGTCTGTTCAACTAGGCAATATCGTGACAAGGCTGTAATATTTCATCCATTATGTCATCAAGGCTGACACTGCTTCCCTTGAGGGTTAGCTATCCAGCTATTTATTTTTATTGGTCTCCTGCTCTCAAATACCAGCAGGCCGTGCAAGGAAAGACAGTAATTTTGAGTGGTTTCCTGAACATTTTTCGCAAAAAGTCGCCGGCGCCGAAAGAACAGCCTGCCAGCACCGCGCCCCGGCAAGCCAAGAAGCCAGGACGCCAGGGCAACCGTGGTGGCAAGCCCGGCAAAAAACCGCAGTCCCGGCACAACAAGCCGCGCAACAGCCACAAACCGGCCATGCCCCCTTGGGATATCAGCCAGTTCGAAGTTCCTCCCGAAAAAGGCAAAACTCGTTTTCACGATTTTAATCTGCCCGCACCACTGATGAGAGCGATTCAGGAACAGGGTTTCCAGTACTGTACGCCCATTCAGGCAGAGGTTCTGGGCTCAACCCTGGAAGGGCAGGATGCTATCGGCAAAGCTCAGACCGGTACCGGCAAAACCGCTGCATTTTTGATTGCCACCATCAAACAACTGCTGGAAACCCCTCCACCATCAGAACGTTATCTGGGCGAACCCCGCGCTGTCATCGTTGCACCAACCCGGGAGCTGGCCATCCAGATCTGTGAAGACGCCAAGGCATTAACCCGTTATACAGACTTACATGTCGTCATGGTGGTCGGCGGCATGGACTACGAAAAACAACGTAAACACCTTCAGGAAAACTTTGTTGATATCCTGATCGCCACACCAGGACGCCTGCTTGACTATAACGAAAAACGCGATGTCTACCTGGATCTGGTTGAAACGCTGGTTCTGGATGAAGCTGACCGTATGCTGGATATGGGATTCATTCCCCAGGTACGCCGCATTGTTCGTGCAACCCCTCGCCCCGGTGACCGGCAGACATTATTGTTCTCGGCCACGTTTAACGACGACGTTATGCGCCTGGCTGAACAGTGGACCTGGCACCCTGTCAGGGTTGAAATTGAGCCGGATCATGTAGCCACGGACAATGTTGAACAAAAAGTTTACATTGTATCCACCGAAGAAAAATACCGGATTCTCCATAACATGATTACCCGTCAGAAGCTGGATCGGGTGATCGTTTTTACCAATCGGCGGGATCAAACGCGTCGCCTGACAGAAAAACTGAAAAAAGACGGGATCAACTCTGACATGCTGTCCGGCGAAATCCCCCAAAACAAGCGTATCCGCACACTGGAGAACTTCAAGAACGGCAAGATCCGGGTACTGGTGGCAACAGATGTTGCTGGCCGTGGCATCCATGTTGACGGTATATCCCATGTCATCAACTACAACTTGCCGGAAGATCCGGAAGACTATGTCCACCGTATTGGCAGAACCGGACGGGCAGGTGCTAGCGGCATTTCGGTCAGTTTTGCCTGTGAGGATGATGCATTCCTGATCCCCACACTGGAAGAACTGCTGGGTGACAAGCTCAAAATGACATCACCCCCAGAGGAATTACTCAGCCACTGAGCCTGACAAACGCCAGTTTTCCAGCATCTCTTATCCGGGCGTGCACGCCACTTCTGGTGCCTGTGCGCCCCTTCCCAAATGTACAATCCCAGCCCCAGCAAGCCCTTTAGAACGTTCTGAAAAATCCAGATCGGACTTGGCAATTTTTTATTACCAGAGATTATAAGCATCACTTGCATGCTCGCGAATCTTTATCTCATAATGAAAACAGGTCTGGGTAATATGGACTGTTACCAGGCCAGTGATCCAACCATCGAAATGGAGCTGCTAATATGCCTCGAGCAGTGAAGCTTGAATCGATCACATCCCCTCAAACGACCACCTACATACTGGACAGCAACGTTCTCATACACGATCCAAACGCTCTACTGAACTTCGACGAACACCGCGTTATCATCCCGATGACCGTCCTGGAGGAACTGGACCACCTCAAGAACAGTAAACAAACCATCGCGGCAGACTGTCGGCAAGCCATCCGATTGATTGATAAAATCGTCGGCAATGCCAGCCCTGAAGAGATTGGCCGTGGCGTTCCCATTATGCGAGGCGAGCAGGATCCTCCGCAGGGTACGCTCTCCATCATGATGGAACACGCCAAGGATAACCTCACACACCTTTCCAACAACCTCAACGACAACCAGATAATCAACGACATCTGTCAACTGCAGAAAGCGCGTCCTGATGGCGAGTTTGTCCTGGTCACCAAAGATATCAACATGCGTCTTAAGGCGCGTGGTTGTGGCATTCCGGCGGAGGACTACCATAACGACCAGCAAATCTCAGACGTCAAACTGCTTAGTAAGGGCTTTCTGGAGGTTGAAGGCAGTTTCTGGGATAACGTAGACCAGGTAAACACGGAACAGGCTAACGGCCACACATACCATACGCTTCCCCGGGCCGGTATCCTCGAAGAGATCACCATTAATGAGTTCATCATTGATGAGCAAGGCTTTGTTGGTCGTGTCATACAGGCAACAGACGATAAAATCAGGCTACTACATTTATCCGAAGAAAGCCTGATGCATCAAAAAGCCTGGGGGCTGCAACCACTGGATCTCCATCAGGCAATTGCCCTGCATCTATTACTTGACCCGGATATACAGCTGGTCAATCTGAATGGCCCGGCCGGTTCCGGTAAGACGATTCTGGCACTCGCCGCGGCGATTGAAATGACGGTAGCCTCCAAGCAATACCGACGTATTATCGCGACCCGTAGTACGCGAGGACTGGATGAGGATATCGGCTATCTGCCAGGTACAGAACAGGAAAAAATGGAGCCTTGGCTAGGCGCGATTACGGATAATATGGAAGCCCTGCATCGGGATGACGAAAACACTAACGGCAGTGTGGACTACATTCTCAACCAGGTACCCATTCACTTCAAATCACTGAATTACATACGGGGCAGAAGCTTTCAGGAAAGCCTGATCATCATTGATGAATGCCAGAACCTGACACCGCACCAGATGAAAACCATCATCACACGTGCAGGGATGGGCACCAAGGTGATTTGCCTGGGCAACCTGGCCCAAATTGATACGCCGTACCTCAGCCCAACCAGTTCCGGACTGACTTACCTGACAGGACGTTTCAGAGGGTTTGAATTCGGCGGAATGGTTCAATTGGAAGGGGTTCCCCGCTCCGCACTGGCGGCTTTCGCGGAAGAAAACCTGTAAGTTATACGCTACATAAACAAACAAGGCCTGATGATGAACTCATCAGGCCTTTTTATACGAACAATGAAACCTGATCAGGTATACATTGCCTCAATTTCCTTGCCGAACCGTTCCATTATCACTTTTCTTCTCAACTTGAGGGTGGGCGTCATCTCACCCAGGTCCAACGAGAATTCCCGTGGCAGCAATGTGAACTTTTTCACTTTCTCAAAACGGGGCAACTCCTTCTGCAGACTTTCCAGGCGCTGCTGAAACAATGCCTGAATCGATTGGTCACGAATCAGATCCATCCGCGATTCAAACTTCACCCCCATGGATCGTGCATACTCTTCAAGCGCTTCATACGCTGGCACAATCAAGGCGGACACAAATTTCCGGGCATCCGCAATAATCGCGACCTGCTCAACAAAATGATCACGCACAATGGTGCCTTCGACCACCTGTGGCGCAACATACTTGCCACCGGAGGTTTTCATCAGCTCCTTGATGCGCTCAGTCATGACCAGGTTACCCTGATCATCAATATAGCCAGCATCCCCCGTTCGGAACCAGCCGTCGATGAACGCTTCACGGGTTGCTTCAGGTTTACGGTAATACCCTCTCATCACGGTACCACCGCGCACCTGGATTTCATTATCGGCACCGATCCTGATGTCCACTTCCGGCAACGGCTTGCCAATCGAGCCCAGCGCAATGGCATCACCATAGCAACTGACGGTTGCCGTTGTTTCTGTCAGGCCATAGCCGTATTTGATATTCAGACCAATCACCTGGAAAAACAGGTTGATGTCGTCGGCCAGCCTGGCACCCGCACAGGGGAAGAAGCGCACTCGTCCACCGACAAGAACTCGTAACTTCTGGAAAACCAGTTTGTCAGCAATGGCATGGGTCAAACGAAGTCCCGGTGTCATCCATCTGCCAGACTGCTGCCGCTGAAAATAACGCTCACCGGTCGCCAGGGCCCAGCGAAACAGTCGCTTCCTGAAAGGAGTCGCCTGTTCAACTCGTGCCATAATCGCCGAATGAATTTTCTCATAAAATCGTGGTACGGCACACATAACCGTTGGACGCACCGATGCCAGCGCCTCTCTCACGGCTGCCGGATCACGGATATAGGCATTGGTGGCGCCTCGATACATGACGTAAAACGTCCAGGCTCTTTCAAACACATGACTGAGGGGCAGAAAACAGAGAGAAACATCCGCCTCCGTCAACAACAACCGCTGATCGTGCAGGCGCAGGGCAGTGCCAAAATTTCGGTAATCCAGCATCACCCCCTTGGGCTCCCCCGTTGTACCTGAGGTGTAGATCAGGGTGACCAGATCATCCATATCACTGCTCTCAAACCGCGCTGTCAGCAGATCACGAAAAGCGGTCGTTGTTGCACACCCGATAAAGTCCTTCAAATAGACGGCTTGCGGACAGTTACGAATATCCACGCCGGGATCCAGCACAACAATTTTTTCCAATACCGACGTACCAGAGAGAAGCGATTCGGCCTTGTCAAACTGCTCCTGCTCCCCCACAAACAGGATCCTGGCCTCAGCATCATTAAGGATATATTGAGCCTGCCCGGTTGTGCTGGTCGGATAAAGCGGTACCGTCACAGCCCGGCAGGACAGGATTGCCAGATCAGCAATCGTCCAATCAGGCATATTACGGGCAAAGATCGCCACTTTCTCCTGAACACCAATCCCTTCACGCAACAAGGCGCAGGCCAGTGCATCAACACGATGGCCAAATTGCTGCCAGTTAATGGTTTTCCAGGAGCGTCCTTGTTGGTATTTGATGGCAATTCTGTCACGGTATTGGCTGACTCGTTCACGAAACAGTCGCACCAGGTGCCAGTCTGTCACACTTTGCATGAAATATTCCGGAATATCCGCTCGTATTGAGCGGATGCAAGTCTGTCTCGTAGCGAAAATACGGTCAATACGGTGTGAGCGCAGATACCTGACCTTTTTTGACTAAAAAATAATCCCAGGCTCCCAAAACAAGATTATTTTTTAATAAATAAAAACAATCTGATTATCAATAGGCATAACAAAGCCAAAGCCATAAAGCTACCACTATTCAAAAACCACTAGGATTAATTAATAACACCATTATTTGTGGGACAGGGGCATGAAAAGTTACGTTCAAAAAGGATTCACACTCATTGAATTAATGATTGTCGTTGCCATCATCGGATTGCTATCGGCTGTTGCTATGCCTGCCTATCAAAATTACGTAGCGCGAGCAAAAATCACTGAAGGATTGGCGCTGGCAGGCGGCTTCAAACAGCAATCCATGGAATACTTTAGCTCTGCTGGTAGCTGGCCAACAACCTTTGGCGATCTCGGTATTAATGATGATGGAAAAGGATTTATTCATTACCCAAAAAATATGCATGTCGATCATGTATTTCTGGGCGGGGGCCACGTCTACGTTAGATTCGACGAAACTCTCAGCAATGCCAGTATGCTGTTATTTGCCGATGCCATCAGCTCCAATAGCAGTGTGGTAAGGTGGAGATGCATTCCTGCACATCCTGACACTAAGGAAGTTTGGACCAAGCTCAATATGGAATATGCTATGCCTAGCGTAGAGGATCAGGAAAAAACATTTAACTACTTCCCTGGAGCATGCACAAAAGATCTCAATGAAACCGTTGATACGTGGAAAAAACAAAAAGATTCCTGATTACCACTGTGGCTCAGCCAGCTTGAGAAGCCTTGCTGGCATGGGGCAGGTTCGCGCAGCCATGTAACCCAGCCT
>NZ_BAABFL010000381.1:0-11401 GCF_039540975.1 Kistimonas scapharcae | reverse complement strand
GCTGGGTTACATGGCTGCGCGAACCTGCCCCATGCCAGCAAGGCTTCTCAAGCTGGCTGAGCCACAGTGGTAATCAGGTAAATCTTTTAGTACGCATAACACCCTCCTTCATGCCAGAGGCGGTCATTGTGTCTACGGTCACATAAAAAACACAGTGAAGTATAGTGAAAAAAATAAAAAATGATTTTTTTTGATAGTTAGTGTAGTGTCACGTGAGCTGGATAGTTGAGGATAAACTTTTGGTTTTCGTCGAACTAACTGGTAGTCAGCGATAATTTTCTGATGAGAGATTGTGTGTATACACTACTCATCAAAAAAACGGACTACTGTAGTGCAGCCCGTTTTTATAAGGGGGGGTTAGAAGGCGTACCCCGCCGTTAACTCAATTGCCCGGGATGTGCCGTAGTCGAAATCCCGATAAATTTGATAATTAACACTGAGCTGAATAGCATTATCAAAGTAATGGTGATAGCCAGCCTGTATTTTCAAGGCTTCCTGCTGATGCTCGGGCACCGGTAAATAGAACGTGTTGTCCGCGATGGTGCCGAGTGCCATCTCAAGGGTATCGTCGCTTTTCTTCAGGTCTTTCAGGTAACTCAGTTCTGCCGTGAAACGGTGGTTCCCGGTGACATAATCTGCAGCAGTCCCCAGACTGGCCAGCAGTGATGTACGCTGCATATCACTTAAAATCAGGCTGCTGGATGTCACGGTGCCGCCGCTTCTTTCCGAGTAACCCTCCACATCGACCCGGTAATAGTCCAGGCTCGCCTTCGGTGTGATACTCAAGTTGTCGTTTACCGTCAGGCGATAGCCAAGCTCGGTACCCAGGGTCCAGGCATTGCCTGAGGAATCCCCTTTTTCAGTACGTTGCATGGTGCTGCCAAGGTTAAACCGGCGCTTCAAGCTGTCATAGTCCAGCCAGCTGTATCCGGCATTGACGGTGGCATACCCATTCCCCTGCTGATAGTGCAGCAGGCCGTTAAGATGGGTACTGGTCATCTGGTACTTTGACTTGCTTACCTCCAGGGTGCTGTCACCACGGGAGAGCACGCCGCCGACTGCCCAGTGGTCAGTGACGCGATGGTTAACGCCGATGCTGAACGTGTTGTCCCGGGTATCCACGGTGCTGTCCAGCCCGGTTTTAATTCTTCCCTGGTGTGGGGTGCCGTTGATGTAGAGCTGGTTTTCACCGGCGACGGAATGACGGCTGAACCAATCGAGCTGGTGCCGGATGTTTTCGACCAGGGATTGAGATTGTCGCAGCCCCATTTCCGTCAGTTGGCTGATTTCCGGTGCCGAGTTAAATACGGACAGCATATAGTCGGCAGAAATCGCCTGCATGCCGCTGGTGGGGTGAATCAGGTCCCAGAACAGCTGATCATAATTGGTATATAGCGTTGGGACGCCCTCTGATGCCTGTCGGTTTTCCAGTTTTTCCGTCGTACTGGATACGTTATCAGGATCCAGGTCAAAACCAAAACTGCGTGGATCCGCCATCACTTCCTGAAATAAAGTATTCATGTCCAGCAGGATGATATTGGCGTTACTGGCGACTACCTGCTGATTCAGTTCGGTATTCACATCCTTGACCCACTTCAAGGGGCGTTTCTGCAGCTTTTCCACCAGTTCCGGGTTTTGCCGGGCGAGCAGGTCGGCGATCACCGGCCATTCCTTTTCAGTGATTCCGCTGAGCACTTTTCCCAGCGCCGGGTTTTCTGTGCTGATCACCTCGCCGAGCTGGATCAGTTTTTCCTGCTCTTCTGATGCGATGGCCGCGATTTTTTTGCCGGCATCCGGGAACCGGTCGCCGACCCGGTCGTTGACGATTTTTTCAATTTGACTGGTGACGAGCCGGCCGTTCTCCTGGCCGATGAATTTAACCAGCGCACCGATTTGTTGATGTTCATCGGCAATCAGGCCGATAAGCGCCTGCGTCGGAATGTGGACACCGGGGACGGAAGAGATATCCGGTACATTGATCGCCACGATGTATTCGGCACCCATGTCGGTCAGTGCCTCGGCCGCTGCAACGACGTTTGCGCCCACTTCTGAGGTTTCCGCTCCGCCGCTTGCAATGTTCTGCAGATAATCATTGCCACCGGCAAAGACGAAGTAGAGGGCATCACCGTTCAGGCTTTCACCATTATCACTGAGTCGTTTGCTCAGGCTGTCATGGCAAGTGCCGTATTGATCAAGGTATTGCCCTGATTCACAGCTGTTTCTTTTGCTGTTGGCTTCCGTGAGAGTACTGTCACCGGTAATGGAAGCCAGCATTTCGGTGGAGGTATTACCACCTACGGCGAAATTATTACCCCCACTGTCGGAGGCTGTCAGCTCAAGCCCCATCTCCTGGCCGAACAGTTCGACGGCGGTATAGCCATCCGTAAACCGTGCCTGGGTATCCGGCTTTTCCTCATTGGCGAAGTTGCCGTTATCCGAGAGGCTGTCGCCGAAAACATAGAGGTCATTAAAGTGGGTGGTGTGGAGCGTATTACTGGCGTGATTAATGGTGTCTAGCGGGCGGGCTGATGTGTTGTCTGTGTAGGGTTCTACATACGGTTTCGGGACATCTTCCGGTGGATCGGCAGGCAGGCCTGCAGCGATTAATCCGGTTGATACGGTGAGAGAAGCAAGACCCAGCGGGAGGATGTGATGCCGCAAATCCATAATCGTAGTTCCCTGTACAACGTCTATCAGGTGTTTGGTGATTAGGTACGAAAGGCACTGCAGATCAGGTCAGGCTATTTGAGTTATGTATTCCGTATAGCCTGAAAAAGGCACGCAACGATGGCGTGGCCATTATCAGGCATACAGGGGGATTGCCGCGGGATCTGCAGAAGCAGCGGGATCATAGGTTGTGAAATATGAACGAATCATGAACGAAACCTGAACGAAGGTGTCACAAAAACACGACTCATAATGAAAGACACTGACGGGCAACAATCTTGTGCAGAAAAAAAGCTGACCCTTAATGTGCTGAAAAAACCTTTACGTGATGAGCAGCGCAGAAAACGGAAGTGAGATGATATTCTTAAGGGTTGTTTGGATGGCCATCGTTGCAAGAGCGACTTGAGCAGCATCCAATCAAACGCTCTTTTCCCTGTGATTGAATCCTGCAAAACGAAGTTAACCTTTTAAATCACTATCCTGATACTTCAGTGATCTGCCTGTTCTTTGGCATAGTAGCCTGGGGGATGTGAGTCTTCAGTGGGGAAGCCGACTGAACCTGGATGCCTCATTTATGGTTCAGCCCGGCTGGTGGTCAAGGGTGGCTAGGCAAGCGTGGCATCAAAGAGCTGCACAGTGACATTGTCGCCTTGTTTGATCAGCGTCTGATCTTCCGGAAAGACGATATAACAGTCCGCCTGGCTCATGGAGGTGAGTATGCCTGATCCCTGGCGTCCCGTGGTTGAGACTTCCATGACACCATCACTGCCCGTATGCAGCATGCCCCGCAGATACTCTCGACGTCCCTCACGCTTTTTCAGGGTTTCCCGGCTACGGATCTGCAGTTGCCGGGGAGCTGATGAACGTGTGCCCATCATTTTATGAAGCATCGGGGTTACCAGGAGGTCAAAGGTTACGGTTGCAGAGACGGGATTGCCCGGCAGGCCAAAGAACAGGCTGTTGGGCAGAGTACCGAAGGCGAAGGGTTTGCCGGGCTTGATCGCCAGTTTCCAGAATTCAGTCTTGCCCAGTTCATCCAGAATGGTTTTGGTGTAATCCGCTTCGCCGACAGAAACGCCGCCAGAAGTGATCACCGCATCGGCCTCCCGGTCTGCGGTTAAAAACGCTTCGCGCAGCTGATCACAGTCATCCGGGATGCAGCCCAGATCCAGTACATCAACGCCCAGACGCTGCAGCATGGCGCGGACAGTGTGACGATTGCTGTCATATATATCGCCAGGGTTCAGGGTCTCACCCGGCTGACGCAACTCATCCCCGGTTGAGAATATGGCGACTTTTAATTTTCGAAGAACCTTCACTTGGGCAATGCCTAGTGATGCTAGCAGGCCAATATCCTGGGGAAGTAAACGACGACAGACAGATAATACGGTGTGTCCTTCCCGAATATCTTCGCCGGCTTTCCGGATATTGTTTCCGGGTTGGCTATCGGTCAGGAAGCGGATGCCAGTGTCCGTCTGCTCGGTTTGTTCCTGCATGATGACAGTGTCGGTACCGGCGGGAATGCTTGCCCCGGTCATGATCCGGATACAGTGACCCTGCGGGCATTCACCATCAAAGGGATGGCCCGCAAAGGATTTACCGGCAACCGGTAGTGGTGAACCGGCCGCAAGATCTACCGCCCTGAGGGCATAACCGTCCATGGCGGAATTGTCACAGGAAGGCACATTGAGTGGCGAGACAATATCAACCGCGAGCACCCTGTCCAGTGCTTTCGTCAGTGCAACCGCTTCCTCTGCTTCCACAGGGCGAATGACCTGACGCATACGGGCCAGTCCTTCTTCCACCGCCATCAGGCCGGGTGCGCTGCAACAGTCAGACATCAATGGGCTCCTTACCGATAAAAGCGGTCATGCAATAAACGTTCATGGATTCAGTACCTGCAGGCCGGCTGCCTTGAAACAGGCATACACCGATTCACCCTGTTTCAGCGCCATCCGGTCAAAGGATTGCCGGGTAATCAATGCCAGCAGTGCCTGTTGCTCAAGGGGCAGGCGCAGCAGCATGTGGCCGTCGCCTGCAGGTTTGACGCCGTCGATGCGGGTCAACAGCCGGTTCTGGATACTGCAGTCGGCTACGGACTCCCGCATGATACTCACTTCTGATGCCGGTACCAGCAGACGGGTGATGGTGCCCCGCGGGGCTGACAGGTGAGAAACGGTGATCTGTTGGCCATCGGCCTGCAAGTGTGTTGCCGGATAATCCGTTTCCTGCCCTGAGACCGTTGTTTCCAGAACCGCCAGGGCATCCTCATCGGCAAGGGTGTTATCCAGTTGGCTGAACAGTTCGGTCGTTTGCCCACAGGCGATGATCCTGCCGTTATCCATCAGTACGGTGTTGTCGGCCAGCCGGGCGACTTCGTCCTGTGAGTGACTGACGACGATGATTGGGATGGAAAAGTGCCGGTGAATCGTGCGGATGTATGGCAATAGCTCCCGTTTGGCTGACCGGTCCAGGGAAGCCAGGGGTTCATCCATCAGTAGCAGCTCCGGTGCCGACAGAATAGCTCGGGCAATAGCCACACGTTGTCGCTGGCCACCGGACAGTTGATCCGGTTTTTGTTTCAACAGGGGGGCAATGCCGCACCAGTCAATCACATGGTTCAGACTAATGCTGTCGTTTTTACTGTGTGCACGCTTGCGGGCATAATCGAGGTTGGCGGCCACGCTCAGGTGGGGAAACAGGCTGGTTTCCTGAAAGACGTAGCCCAGCCGGCGATTTTGTGGCTCGGTGCGGAGTGTCGAGTCTTCCAGCCAGGTCGTGTCGCCCATCCGTATTGAACCGCTGTCCGGCATTTCCAGACCCGCAATGGTGCGTAACAGCGTGGTCTTGCCACAGCCGGAGGGACCCATGATGGCGGTAATGCCGTTGAGTGGGAACGTGTGCGCAACATGCAGTTGAAACCCGGAGCGGTCAAGCCGGATGTCGAGGCTTAGCGTCATGCTCTGGCGACCTCCCGTCGAGAAGAAATCCGGTGGGAGAGTTGTACCAGTGTCAGCAGTAACAGTGATATGACCAGCAGACCGCCTGCCAGCCAATGGGCCTGGACATATTGTTGGCTTTCAACCAAATCATACAGAGCAATGGAAATGACCCGGGTTTCACCAGGTATATTGCCACCAATCATCAGCACCACACCAAACTCTCCGATGGTGTGGGCAAATCCCATGCAGGCAGCTGTCACAATGCTACTCCGACTGAGCGGCAGGACGACGGACAGGAACCGGTCAGCAGGACTGGCCCCCATTATTGTGGCTGCTTCCAACAGATTAACGGGAATACGCTCAAAGGCACGCTGGAGTGGTTGTACGACAAAGGGCAGGGAGTAAATGACTGAGCCGATAACCAGCGCAGAAAAGCTGAAAGCCAGCCGGTTGCCGGTCAGTTGTTGCCAGAGTTGTCCCAGTCCACTGTGTGGTGCAAAAGCCAGCAGCAGGTAAAAACCCAATACCGTGGGAGGGAGAACCAGTGGAAGGGCGACAATAGCTTCAATCAGGGGCTTCCAGCCACGGGTCAGTCGCGACAGCCACCAGGCCAGCGGAATGCCAACCAGTAATAACAGCACTGTTGTCACTAATGCCAGCTTCAGGGTCAGCAGTACAGCTGTCACCATTGGTTCCATTGGGCGGCTTATCCCTGTTTCGCGTGACTGTCTGTTTGTTGTGCCTGCACTGAACGTGCCGGGTAATAACCCTGTTCATGAATGAAACGCTGAACATCCGGTGATTGCAGCCAGATGAGAAAGTCGTTGGCCAGTGCTTTCTGTCGGCTGGCTTTCAGGATGACGGCTTCCTGTCTTAGCGGTTCGTACAGTTCTTCCGGCACGAAATAAATGCCTTTATCGATGCCATCCGTTACCAGTTGGGCATAAGCGACAAAACCCAAGGCCACATTGCCACTGGCTACGTACTGGTAGGCCTGCAGGATATTGGCGCCGGTAATCAGCAGCGGTCGCTTTTGATCCAGTAGATCTAGGTGCCTCAATACGTCATCAGCCGCTTTGCCATAGGGGGCGGTCACGGGGTTGGCAACGGCGAGATAACCCTTCCACTGACGGAGTGCAGGCAGGTTTACCGGTGCTTTATCACGGTGCCACAGTACCAGTCGGCCATAAGCGTAAGGAATGCGAGAGCCTGGTTCTGTCAGTGCCTGCACTTCGAGCATTTTCGGACGCTGTGCATCGGCAGACAGAAAGACATCGAAGGGGGCGCCGTAGGTTATCTGGCTGTACAGGACACCAGTGGAAGCAGACGACACCTTTATCGTATTGCCCGTCTCTGCCCGGAACCGGTCAGCGAGTGCGTCCAACACTGGCCGGAAGTTAGAGGCCACTGCCACATTGAGCTCACCCGCCAGGCAGGCGAATGGCGTCAGTAGCAGGAAACACAGGACAATACCCCGTTGCCTGATTCTCATGTCCAGCGCTCCAGGGCGTCCTGATCGGAGGTGCGGGCTTCCACCCAGTGTTCACCCTGTGTCGTTTGTTCCCGTTTCCAGAAGGGGGCGCGGGACTTCAGGAAGTCCATGATAAATTCGCAGGCGTCAAACGCGGCTCCCCGGTGAGCACTGGCAACACCGACAAAGACAATCTGGTCACACAAGGCCATCTGACCAACCCGGTGAATCACCCGTACGGCCTGTAACGGCCAGCGCTTAGCTGCCTCATCGGCAATGGAGTCAAGGGTTTTCTCGGTCATGCCGGGATAGTGTTCCAGGAACAGGCCGGTGACATCCTTCCCGTCATTCATGTCCCGAACCAGTCCGCAGAAAGTGACGATGGCGCCGGTAGCGCTGTGCGAGCGCAGGCACTGGTATTCGTGTGCCAGATCGAAGTCGTCTGTCTGTACGGCGATATGGCGCTGGTAGTCGAGCATGGTGTGATTCCGTTGTCTCTGTGTTTCAGCCACCGGTTACCGGCGGGAAGAAGGCCACTTCGTCGCCGGGGTGAATCTCGGCGGCGGGATCCGTCACGATAGCCTGGTTGATGGCGGTATGGGTCTTACGATCCTGCAGGAGCTGACGCCAGAGATCCCCCCGTTCCGCCAGCTGTGCTTTTAGCGCTGCGATGGTGGTGGCGTCGGTATTCAGTTCCAGTGCGTCACACCCGAGCCGCTCACGGTAACCGGCAAAGAAAAGCACCTTGATCATGGTTGGCCTGCCTGCTGTTCATTGTCGTCTGCCATAAAGTGGCCGCTGCGTCCGCCGGATTTTTCCAGTACCCGGATGCCCTCAATGCGCATGGTCTTATCGACGGCCTTGCACATGTCGAACAGGGTGAGGGTTGCGACGGAAACCGCGGTCAGTGCTTCCATTTCAACACCGGTCTTGCCAGACAGGCGGCAGCAGGATTCGACCCGGATACGGTTGGCTTCGGGTTGTAGCTCGAAGTCGACCGAAATATGGGTCAGCATCAATGGGTGACAGAGCGGAATAAGGTTTCCACACTGCTTGGCGCCCTGAATACCGGCAATACGGGCAACCGAGAGGACGTCACCTTTCTTCAGACCCTGCTCGTTGATCAGTCGCAGGGTATCCGGCTGCAGGTAAATATAGCCTTCGGCACGGGCTTCACGTCGGGTGTCGGCTTTGTCGCCGACATCCACCATGTGAGCTTCTCCCTGGGCATTTAAATGCGTCAGAGTACTCATGCCTCGACCTCAGCAGGCTTCTTGAGTTGCTCAACAAAGTTGCAGGGACGGTGGCGGCTGTCGAGCTGGTCGGCAATCACACCTTCCCAGGCGGTTTTGCAGCCATTGGGAGAGCCGGGCATGGTGAAAATCACGGTACCGTTGGCCAGACCGGCTACTGCACGGGACTGGATGGTTGAGGTTTTGATCTGCTCATAGGAAATCTGGCGGAACAGCTCGCCATAGCCATCAACGATTTTATCAAACAGGGGCAGGACGGCTTCCGGTGTGCCATCACGGCCGGCAAAACCGGTACCACCGGTGATCAGCGCCACCTGGATGTTGTTAGACGCAATCCAGCGGGACACTACTTCACGAATCTGGTAGCGATCGTCCTTGACGATAACTTTATCCGCCAGCAGGTGGCCCGCACCAGTCAGTTTATCGACCAGCAGCTGACCCGAGGTGTCGTCTGCTTCGGTGCGGGTATCGGAAACGGTCAGGACGGCAATATTCAGGGGAACAAAGTCAGTGGTCTGTTTGTGTGCCATGGTGTGAACTTGTCTGTAGTGTCAATGCGGTCAGACATCTGCCAGGCAGTGCTGCCACTCGTCAGGGGTGTTGGCGTTACGGAACCGCCAGTCCTGGTCGTCCGGAACGGGGATGGTGGATCCGTGCAGGTGGGCGATCAGTCGTCGAAGTGAATAATGCCGTTTGTCGGCCTCGTGGACAACTGCTTCGGTATAATTCCGTAGTGCCTCAGTGATAGGCAGATACAGCGGAAGTTGATAGTTGTCGTAATGTAAGGGGGTTTTGAGGCTCTGACCTTGATCGACTAACTGGACAAGTAATTCAGACGTGATAAGTGGCATATCAACAGGGAGTATCAACACCGCCTGCGTGTGTCCATTGTCAGGAATTTTGCTCAAGCAGGTATGTAAGCCGCTGATTGGGCCTTTACCCGGGATAATATCCGGTAGTCCCTCGGGGCCGCTGATGATTACCTCCCGGAAGTGGGTTTCATTCAGCAGGGACAGCATGTATTGCCAGAGCGGCTGGTCGTTAATCGCAATATGGGCTTTATTGCATCCCATCCTGCTGGATTGGCCACCGGCAAGCAACAGGGCTGTTGTTGTATGGCATAGCGTAGGGTTTAAAGGATTGTTTTCCATAGATGACAAATCATGCCTGTGGCACAGGCGACGAAGTGTAATAAAAATCATGCTCAACAGGATATAGCAATAGTGAAGTCAAAGACGTCCTGACTTGATTGGGCCGGGGGCTTACAGCCCTTCTGTTGCTTCTGGTGAGTGTCTCATGGAATTTGTATCTGCTGGTTGAGTTGTGGAGTAGCGATTGCTCCCGGCATGACCTCTACCGAAATGGGTTTGATAGGGCCAAGGTCATATTGGGGCCGGTTTTCATATGCAGCGGCTGGTTGTGGTAAGTCTGGTTGAGGTTGTACAGAATCTAACGTATTTGCAGACGATGCGATGCTCATTTCCTGGTTCCACGGATCCTGACTCAATGAAAAATCTGTAGAGGATAGCGTTCCTTGAGAACAATCAGAAGTGTTGCTTGCTGAGCTGGGAAATTGTGCGATTTCTATCTGGTTGAGAGAAGTGTCATCGATTTCTATCAATTCGGATAGGCTGTCAAACGATGCGAAAAGCAAGCAAAGGCTAAAACTGACAGCGGGCTTTATCATTGCGTTAAATCCTTTTTTATAGCGCTTGACTCCGCTGAGTTGTTATGAAAAAGTGGAAAACAGGAAGGGATTCTGAATGGTAGTTATCATTCAGTACTGGCATACGAGCTTATAGTGGATTGTAGTGCGTCTCAATGGGGATCATTAGGTGAATGATGTTTCTGACAAGAAAATCTCATCACAGTACAGATTATAGAACGCAAATATATAGCCTCTGCTGGAACAGAGGCGTCGTTAGTTTTGGAACGGGGAGGACAAATCAATCTGGACAACTGAATGCACGGACTGAATATTGATCTGACAGGCATTTTTTTGAATGTCAGTAACTGTCAGGTTACGTTGGAACTATGTTGTATCAAAGGTTCCCAAACTTGCCATTCGAATTCTTCCACTCGGACTCAGGCGGAATCGTCTCGATAGCTCCCCAATGTTCAACAATCATATTATTATCAAGGCGCAGCAGGTCATAATAGGCGACATGATTACCTGCGAACTCGCCTTCGCTGACGCCGAGGGTGAAGTTCCCCTCGCCTAACACCTTATGGTTTTTTGTATACGTCATCGGAGACCCCTGCTGAGCCATCTGTTCAATAGCCGCTTGCAGGTTTTCAATGCCATCTCCCATCACTGAACTGTGCTGTATATAATTGGAAGCGCCGGGATTTATATAGTCAGTAATTTTATCTAAATGTCCACCGATTAAAATCGTTTCAATAAAGCTGGCGGCGCGTTGTTTGTTTTCAGCCGTTTTCTCTCTATCGATAATCTCAGTAGAACCATCAATTTGTGTGTGGCCGCTGGGATTTTTAGCTGAGGCTTTTTCTGTCAGGTTATCCCAGTGTTCGACAATCAAACCGTTCTCAAAACGGAAAATATCGAACCCGACCTTGGGGCCAAAGAAGTTGTAATCCACATGGCAAACGACATAATCCCCATCACAGAAAGCGCGTACAACATTCACTCTGGCTGTGTTCTCAGGCAGTGCCTGTAGGAGTTCGCCAAACCCTTTCAGTCCATTGGCAACGGCAAGGTTGTGCTGGGTGTACTGGTCTGGGTCGACATACTTGATCGCCTCCGCATCACCGGTTTCAATGCTGTTCAGGAGAGCTACCGCTTTATCGATATTTGAAACATTCATGGCTGGTTCCTGTGTTCTGGCATAGTTGTATATGCCGACAATGAAAAGAACGATGTCATTAGAAGAACAGGTAAAGCCTTTTTTATGATGCGTCCGTGTAGGGTTTGTCGTGCGCTTACGCATGTCAGCCAGTAAAAGGCAATTGCCCTTTGCAAATGCTGTGATCTGGCAAGAGTTTTCCGGACACTTTTTTACGCTGCCTTGGCAAGTTCCTGTTCATACTTGAAAGGTGCCAAGTAGCCA
>NZ_BAABFL010000380.1:0-11400 GCF_039540975.1 Kistimonas scapharcae | reverse complement strand
GGTCATTGATTACTCACTGACCACCCCCTGTTTAAGTTGGAAATTTCAGAAGAGGCGACAACTATGCTGGCACAGGGGGATCCATAGAGCGACTATTCAAAAAGAACTTAACTGAGGCACAGCTTTTTGAAGATCTTGCCGAACGAGGTCTTTATGCAGCAGGCCCTAGGCATGAATTACTGCAGCGTTGCCGCTCAGATTCTCAACTGACGAAAAAGTATGTTAAGTTTTGCTGGCGTCACTCTAAACAAGCACATCGCGAGTTTTGTCGAAGTCAGGCTAGTCTATTGAATAGAAATAACATTCCCACTTCTGATTTATCCAACTTATGGACAGCTAATAAAATCGCTAAACTCATTTTTGATATAAAAAAACCATCGTTTGACCGGACTTATTTTGAAAGGCGACAACGTATAAAAGCAGCAACGACTCAATCAGTCTCGAAGGCTAAGACACCTACAATGCCCCCTTGCCACGTCTCTCTGCAAAAACTTCCTCATATTACAACCCCGATTGATTTAAGGATGATGTATAAGACATGGGAAAGAGCAATCTGGTGTGGAGAAACATGGTGGCACTATTCATCAGAACTTGAACGCTATACACAAACTCATTCTACGACATCATTACAACATCTTGCTGATATGCGTCCGGATAATCATAAATGGTTAAAGCGTATGCGTGAATCACTGGTTGATGCAAAAAGTAACCAAAGTGCCAGAGAAATGTACCCCACCGACTTTGAAGGAACGGTTTTGACCAACCAGCATATCAACATCATGGTTGGCTGGATCAATAACAGCTTAACCAAAATAGGTTTGCCGAAATTACAGGAACTAGCCCTATAAAAAAGGCAGAGTAAACTCTGCCTTTTCATAACCAGTGAATGCGATCAGTTCTTGTCTTTATCCACCAGCTTGTTAGCAGCAATCCAGGGCATCATCTCACGCAGCTTTGCGCCCACCTGCTCAATGGGATGTGCGGCATTGTTACGACGATATGCTGTCATAGACGGATAGTTAGTCGCACCTTCCGTAATGAACATCTTGGCATATTCACCATTCTGGATACGCTTGAGCGCATTGCGCATCGCCTGGCGGGACTCCTCGTTGATCACTTCAGGGCCCGTCACATACTCACCATACTCCGCGTTGTTAGAGATGGAGTAGTTCATGTTGGCAATACCGCCTTCGTACATCAGGTCAACGATCAGCTTCAGCTCATGCAGACACTCGAAGTAAGCCATTTCCGGCGCATAACCGGCTTCGGTGAGGGTCTCGAAACCCGCCTTAACCAACTCTACCGCACCACCGCACAGGACGGCTTGCTCACCGAACAGATCGGTTTCAGTCTCATCTTTGAACGTGGTTTCGATGATACCGGTACGACCACCACCCACGCCGGCAGCATAGGAAAGTGCTAACTGCTTGGCGTTGCCGGAAGCATCTTGGTAAATCGCGACCAAATCAGGAATACCACCGCCTTTCACAAACTCGGAGCGGACAGTGTGACCAGGTGCTTTAGGCGCGACCATGATAACGTCCAGATCTGCGCGCGGCACAACCTGGTTGTAATGGATGGAGAAACCATGGGCAAAGGCCAGAGTTGCACCTTCTTTCAGGTTGGGTTCGATCTCATTGCGATACAGCTGCGCCTGGAATTCATCGGGGGTCAGGATCATGACCACATCCGCCTGGCTTACGGCTTCCGCCACTTCTTTTACCGCCAGACCCGCACTTTCCGCCTTGCTCCAGGAGGCTGATCCCTTACGCAGAGCAACCGTCACCTCAACGCCGGAATCTTTCAGGTTGTTGGCATGGGCGTGCCCCTGGGAACCATAGCCGACAATGGTCACGCGCTTGTTCTGGATGATGGAGAGATCACAGTCTCTGTCGTAATACACTTTCATTTTATCCCGGACTCCTCGTTTCCAACCCACACTTATCATTCATTATTCAGACTGCTCAAATGGCGAACAGTTCATTTCGATCCTAGAGACTCAGGACCTTTTCACCCCGCGCGATACCCGTCACGCCGCTGCGCACCACTTCCAGGATCGTGCTTTCTCCCACCGCTTCCAGGAAGGCATCCAGTTTCTCACCGGTACCGGCGAGCTGGATGGTGTAGACCGACGGTGTCACATCCACAATCTGGCCCCGGAATATATCGGCGCAGCGTTTCACTTCTGCCCGCAGCGGACCCGATGCCTTGAGCTTCACCAGCATCAGCTCCCGCTCAATGTGCGCACCTTCGGTCAGGTCCACCAGTTTGACGACGTCAATCAGCTTGTTGAGCTGCTTGGTGATCTGCTCAATGGTTTCCGGCTTACCGATGGTGGTCACCGTCAGACGCGACATGGTCGGATCTTCGGTCGGTGCCACGGTCAGTGTTTCAATGTTGTAGTTCCGCTGGGAAAAGAGACCGACAATACGGGACAAGGCGCCGGGTTCGTTCTCAACCAGTACTGAAATAATGCGCCGCATCAGGTCCGCTCCGTCTTGCTTAACCACATATCCCGCATGGAGCCTTCACGGATCTGCATCGGGTACACATGTTCGTTAGGATCCACATCCACATCCAGGAAGACGAGACGGTTGTTGAGGCTGAACGCTTCATGCAGCGCCGGTTCCAGATCAGCAGGACTGGAGACCTTGATACCCACATGGCCATACGCTTCCGCCAGCTTGACGAAATCCGGCAGGGATTCCATGTAGGAGTGGGCGTAGCGGCTGTTGTACTGCATATCCTGCCACTGTCGTACCATGCCCAGCGCCTGGTTGTTCAGATTGATGATCTTCACATTCAGGTCGTACTGACGACAGGTGGACAGTTCCTGGATATTCATCTGGATACTGCCTTCACCGGTCACACAGGCAACTTCGGCATCGGGATAATGCAGTTTGACCCCCATGGCTGCTGGTAAGCCAAAGCCCATGGTGCCGAGGCCACCGGAGTTAATCCAGCGGTTTGGCTTATCAAAACGGTAATACTGGGAAGCGTACATCTGATGCTGGCCAACATCGGAGGTCACAAACGTATCCCGGTCTTTTGTCACCTCATACAGGGTTTCAATGACCTGCTGCGGCTTGATGATGGATTCATCACCTTTGTCATAGCCGAAAAGACCACCACGGCTGCTGCGCCACTCATCGATCTGCTTCCACCAGTTCTTTAACGCATTGCTGTCTGGCTCATACTCTTTTTCTACCAGTTCCAGCATATCGTTCAGTACAGTATCGACCGGTCCCACAATGGGAACATCCGCAGGAACATTCTTGGAGATACTGGCCGGATCAATGTCGATATGAACGACTTTTGCCGTAGGACAGAACTTGGCAGTGCTGTTGGTGACCCGATCATCAAAGCGAACACCCACAGCAATCACCAGATCACTGTGATGCATGGCGAGATTGGCGCAGTAACTGCCATGCATCCCCAGCATACCGATGAACTGTTCATCGCTACCCGGGAATGAGCCCAAACCCATCAGGGTATTGGTCACGGGTAAATTAAACTTCTTAGCCAGCTGGGTCAGTTGCTCCGACGCTTTGCCCAGGACAACACCACCACCAGCATATAACACGGGACGACGTGCCTGCATCAGCAATTCAGTCGCCTTGCGAATCTGACCGCTGTGCCCTTTCACCGGCGGAGAGTAAGAACGAATCTTGACCTTGCTCGGATAGCTGTATTCGTACTTTTTGCTGATATCCGTGATGTCCTTGGGCAGGTCAACAACCACCGGTCCTGGACGACCACTTTGAGCGATATAAAACGCTTTCTTGATGGTTTCCGGGATATCCTCAGCACGCTTGACCAGGAAACTGTGCTTCACGATTGGCCGGGATATACCGACCATGTCGGTTTCCTGGAACATGTCTGTGCCAATAAACTCAGACGGCACCTGTCCGGAAAGCACCACCATGGGAATAGAATCCATATAGGCAGTGGCAATACCGGTAATGGTATTGGTTGCACCGGGACCGGAAGTCACCAGCGCCACGCCCGCCTTGCCACTGGCACGGGCATAACCGTCTGCCATATGGGTGGCGGCCTGCTCATGGCGTACGAGAACGTGTGTGATTTTGTCCTGACGGAAAATCGCATCATAGACATGGAGAAGAGCGCCGCCCGGGTAGCCGTAGATATACTCGACCCCCTCATCGGCGAGGGCGCGAACCACCATGTCCGCGCCGGATAGTAATTCCACTTGCTTACCCTCAGTCACGAGTTCACCGATCATTGTCTTTTCCGGGATGCCTTGGTTGTGTCGCATGGCCTTACTACATCGGTAGACCTGCCAAAGCCGAGCCGGATTCTCTGTTGTTATTGTCAGCCAGTGGCAGCGTGTCGCGTAAATCCGTTACGTCGGTGGTGTTTCCCTGCACAACGATGGCATGCCAGTGGCCAGCGCTCGTAAATCAGACTTAAAAGGGCCTTGTCGTATAAGACCATTACATTCCTGTGCGGGTAACGCTTGCGGAATGCAGACCGGGCAAACTCCAGATTCTGAATGGTCGCAGAACCTGACCCCGATGCTGTATTGTTATTGTCACTTGAATGGCCTTACCGGAAGATTGTGTCTACCGGTGCGCCAGATGGGGTCATTGTTGAATTTTCACCGTGAAGTGTCAATAGCGCGCCTGCGCTCACTCACCCCTATTGTCAATAGGGATTCGTCCGACATTCCGCTTTCGTCTATTCTGCAGTCCAGCCTGTATATTGCAGCACATAACAGGGAATACTTTTTGCGGTAAGATCACGCTAAAGTTATAGAAGCAATAACAACAAATGATCCCCAATATGAAAGCGTTTACCCTGATCGGCCTTGCCCTGATGCTCGTCTCTGTTCCCACCATGAGCGAACAGATATACCGCTGGAAAGATGCTAACGGCACTGTTCACTTTGGCACGAAACCACCAGAGGCATTTAAAGGTAATGTTGATGGCATGGAAAAGCCCAATGCCATTGGTAATGAAAAGCCGTCAACACCGGCAAGTAACGAGCTCAATACACCACCCGCGGCAAGCCAGAACCAGACCAAATATGAAGAACAACTCAGGCAACTGGATACAGAGAAGCGTGCAGCCTGTGACCGGGCATTAGCGAACCGGAAAAGTCTGCTCAACAGCCATCGTATCCAGATCAAACAGGCAGACGGCACTTACCGTATGCTTAGTCATGAGGAAAAACTGGAACAACTCAGGGATGCCGATGAGGCGATTACTGCTTATTGCGAAGGAAGAGAAGAGTAAATCCGACAGTTTTGCTGGTAGTTGCATCCTGACTAACTACCAGCAAAACTGAGCACTGTTGATTGTTTCAATCAACGCATCTGCCAATCCAACTGTTCAATCAATTCCAGCAAGCTCCGTCGGTTTTCAATATGCTGGGCCTTGAAGGCTTCTTCCGCGTACGGTTTGATATCACTGCCGGTCGGCAGTGCTGTGCCATGATCCATAATGGCTCTCAGGCGGGGGATATAAATCCACTGCAGCCACTGAGTGAATGGCAAGGTGTCCACACAAAAAGGACTGGTGCTTGCCAGCGCTTCCGGTGAAGGCGGCATCGCCTCCCACAACGACTGACGTTTTAACTCTGCTTCCAGCTCTGCCAATAAAATCCGTACTGCTTCAGACACGCGTTTACTTACCTTGTACGTCCGGCGCCATAGACCGGTTCAATTGATTCAGAAAAAGATGGACTTGCTCACGCAACAACGGAGCATCCGTCAACGTGAGGCTGCGCCGAGCCAGCTGTGAGGCTTCATGATACTCGCCCAAGGCCGATTGCATCATCGCCATATAGTAATACACTAACGGATCATCCGGACTGATGCGCAAAGCCCGATGCAATATCACCAGACCATTATCCTGATTTCCGCCCAACCATTGTTGCCGACTGTTTTTCAGCAGGCTGGTCACTGCTGCCGGACGACCGACAGCTGTTTCCTCCTCAAGCCGCGCCAGCATGGCAGGATCATCGGACCAGGTGGCCTGAAGAGGCATTAAGGAAGGCTGCAGGCTACAGCCGCCTGCCAGCAACAAAAACAGAACAAGCAGCGGACGCAGCCAAAGCAGCGTCCAAACATCCTGCTTATGGGAAACACCAATCACTTCAACCATATAAGGCTCACTACTCAAACAGGGCCCGGAACCAGTCTACCACAGAGTCTTTTTCTTCCCCCGCACAGGCGGCCCGCCCTTTAGGCTCTGAACCTTTAACAAAAGGCAGTACCCGACTCTGACTACAGGATTGACTACCAATCAGTCCGGTCTTTTCATCTACCGTGATCCAGTGGATGTTGTCACCCGAGGCTTTGGGCAGGGATTTCAGGGGGCGCTGGCGCATCAGATCCGTCCAGACCCGCAAGGCACCGGTACCACCCGTCAGGTGCGTGGGCGCATTATCGTCATAGCCCAACCAGGCAACCGCCAGTGTGTCCCGGGAAAAACCGGCAAACCAGCTGTCCCGTTGTTCATCCGAGGTACCGGTTTTACCCGCCAGAGAGACAGAATTCGAAATTGTCCGGTAAGCGCTTTTGCCCGTGCCGTTGCGCATCGCTTCCTGCATGGCATAACGGATCAACGCCATGGAAGATGCCGGGAACACCTGCTCCACCGCCAGAGAATAGTGCCTCAGGGGATTACCCTGAGCATCCAGCACCGCATTGATCGCCCGCAGTGGTACCCGGTAACCGCCCGATGCCAGTGTCTGATACATGGCTGCGACTTCCAGGGGGCTCAAGTCCAGTGAACCTAACAGCAGCGATGGATAAGTGTTGACCTGACCGCTCAGTCCCATGCTCCGAAGCGTTTTAACAACCTGATCAACCCCAACGTCCATCCCCAGTTGTGCGGTCGCCAGGTTATAGGACTTCGCCAGCGCCTGATATAACGGCACCTGACCGTGGGTCTTGCGATCGAAGTTACCCGGCTCCCAAAGTTGGCCATTGGCCAGTTTCACGCTAACCGGTGCATCATTGATCAGGGTCGCCAGGGTGTATTGTTCCGGTCGCATGAGTGCGGTGAGATAAACGGCCGGCTTAATTAATGAACCGATAGGACGTCGCGCATCTAATGCCCGGTTAAACCCGGCAAAACCGGGGTCTCGGCCACCAACTACTGCCTGAACATCCCCGGTGCGGGCATCGGTGACGACAATCGCCCCTTCCAGCGGCGGCTTCCCCTTTCGATCCAGCTGTTTCAGTTTACGGGCCAGACTCTCCTGAGCCTGGTGCTGAACCACAGGGTTCATATTGGTAAATATGCGCAACCCTTCACTGGCGAGATCTTTATCCTGATAGTCTGTTCTGAGCTGGCGTTTCACCAAATCAATATAAGCAGGGAAAGCATTGGCCTGAAGACGCTCCACCGGTACCACGCCCAGCGGACGCCCCTTGGCTCGATTGGCTTCCGAGGCAGTCACAACGCCATGTTCAACCAACATGTCGAGCACCAGGTTCCGACGTTCCAGCGCCCGTTCCGGATACCGGCGAGGGTTATACCAGGAGGGTCCCTTAACGATGGCCACCAATAGCGCCACCCGAGACAGATCCAGCTCCTGCAACGGGCGGGCAAAATAAAACTGGCTTGCCAGGGCAAACCCGTGAATGGCCCGCTGCCCCTGCTGGCCGAGATACACCTCATTCAGATAGGTTTCCAGAATCTCATCCTTGCTGTAGTGCATTTCCAGCAGCAAGGACATCAAGGCCTCTTCAGCCTTGCGAGCCAGCGTCCTCTCGTTACTGAGAAAGAAGTTTTTGACCAGCTGCTGGGTCAGTGTACTACCGCCCTGAACAATCCCACCCGCCTTGACGTTGGCAAACATCGCCCGGGCAATCCCTTTGAACGACAGGCCCCAGTGGTCATAAAAATCACGATCCTCGACCGTGACCAGCGTCTGAACCAGGTATTGCGGTGTTTGGTCCAGCCTAACAAGAATCCGATCCTCATGGGTGGCTGGCGAAATACTGCCCATTAACTGGGGATCCAGCCGGGTCACCGGCACATCACGACCCGCCGTGTCACCCAGCGCCGCCAGCATGCCATTGCGGAAGATAGCAATCACCTGCCGCGAGGATTCCCGTCCATCAGGGAAGCGGAAGCCACGAATATAGATATGAAAGCGATTGTTTTCTCGGGAATAGGTCCCCGGTCGGCCCACCTGCTTCACCGGCTGATAACCCTGCCGACGCAACTGCAGCTGGAGGAGCTCAGGATCCAGCCGAAGCCCGGCATAGAGTTCCAACGGCTGGGCATAGACCTTCGCCGGGATCGCCCACTTGCGCCCCTCGAATTTCCGTGTGACCACCGCATCCAGATAGACCATCAAGGCCATCAGCACCGCCAGACCGGCGATACCAAGCTTCAGCACCAGCGACAGCCAGCGCTTGCGTCCCCTGGGTTCATTTTTTCGCTTACCTGACTTCCCTGCGCGTTTAGCGGGTTGCCGGCTGCTTTTTCGTTTCGTTCCAGCCATGGTCGGATTATATGGAAAACCCCCGTTCAGGCTAATACGCAAACGCCGGTTTTATGGGAACTCTCTCCACAAGGCGTACTCCAATACTTACCTATACTGACTCAGGCGTCTGTTCAAAGGAATGTCATTATGAAGAACGTGGTTTTATTAATGAGCTGTCTGTTCTCCAGCCACCTGCTGGCAACGGGCACCCCGCTCTGCGATACAGCAGAAGTACGCAATCAATTGATTGCGATTGAAAAATCCCGTCAACCGGGCATAGATTTCACCCTGCCACCGGGCAAAGTCGAGTTTATTCGCAGCGTCCAGCATGGGGGAAAGATGCTGCATATCTGCAGGGCAACCGTTTTACGTCGGGATGACCGTCAAAATTCCGTAGAAAGTGCCGTTGTTTATTACACCGAGCCCGTTAAAGAAACAGAATCCGGCTTTAGCATCGTCATTCTTAACCGAAAAAATGACCAACGAGACATCTGATTCGTGTTTCTTTATTAAAACCGCCGCCTGAGAATCACATCCGGGTTTTTGCCCTATTAAAATTAGCTATCATTACAAACAAGACGACATTTATTCTGTCAGCGGTTAACTGTGCGCCAGGATGGCGACCAAGGGAAAGGAAGTAGATCAATGGATTTGATCGAGCTGAAGAACCTGGGCAAGACCTCTGTGCAATGGCTCAACGCGGTAGGCATACGCAACCGGGATCAACTGCAGGCCCACGGTGCCGTAGGCGCCTATGTCAAAGTGCGTGAGCGTGGTTTCAAGGTTTCAAAGGTTCTACTGTATGCACTGGAAGGCGCACTGATGAATTCGCACTGGAATGACCTTTCACCTGAGCTGAAAAAGCAGCTCCTGCAGGATGCAGGGGAAAAAGACTAAAGCCACACGGCGCTTTCAGATGCAACGCCTCCACTCTGCAAAGCGCTCATGCCAACTCCGGCTCATCTCTTCCGTTACACATAATTACAAATTCCCAGAGATTATTATTTGACCATTCAAATGATAACGATTATCATTATCTGCACGTAAGGTGTGATGATCTTACGTCCTGCACCTCTGTTTGCATGCAGTCAAACAACCCTGCAGGTTATCTCCTCATCAGGCTAATCACGGTAATATTGCCCGCTGCCCACACAGCGGGCTTTTTTTGTCTTGCTGTTAGCGAGTCTAAATAGACTTACTGCTAGACAGCAACAACTTCATATCAGATTCGAGTCATGGCGAGCTTATCAGACGGTCTGGCGACAGGTGATTCCAGTTGTAGGTCTGTTGAACACTGATACCGAGCTGCTCAGCAACAGCAGAAACTCTTCGGCATAAGCAGGGTTTCTATGTCGAGTATTGATACACCTCCCAGTTAGGACTGAATTTACCTTAATAGGGTGTCCACAATTCGTGGGTAACGCCTACCAATATCCTTCCATTGTTTTAATTATTTAATACACTAAAAACGATACTCATTTTTGAACTGAGGTTTTAGGTTAGCAAAAAAAACAAAAGTAGTTATTCACAAATGCAACTTAATCCATCAAAAGCCACTCAATTACATATACCATTTCATTACAGCGATCAACCGGCCATTAACACGCCCATAGTTTGATAAAATCACAAACATGATAGATATCAATTTATATTCGCACCAAAAACACGATTCATGACCAAAATTCACAATCTGACTGGAGCTAAAAATGATTAGGCATTTATCATCAAGCATGCTAACACTGCATTTATTCAACCAACAAAAAACTCACACAGCTGTAAACTCTCATACTACAAGAAATCAACTAAAAGCATCAAAATCTTACCCTTCACTTACCAGCCCCCCTGTTCACCAACGTACTATTGATGAGTTTAACAGGACTCACAGCATACACTTATATTTCTCTGATTACTTTTCATTGATATCTGACGACACGATTTCAGATGAAGAAAAAGATCGCGCTTATAATGCCTTAATAAAAGCAATCATTAACCAATATGAAAACGCGCAAACTCAAAAAGACTTAGTTCCACTTGCAATTTGCGCAAGGTATTACTCAGTAAAAATCGTTACAGATATAACAGAGTTAAACTCTCTTCTTGAAAGCAAAACCTTCATCGAATATGGATTAAGTAACTCACAGCCACACTATTTAAAAGCCATTTATTATCTTACTGTTGCCATTGCGAGAGATACACAAACAGATGCTGATGACACTCTCTTAGACTTATGGCAAAAATGTGTAACTCTAACTTTAGATACAGTAATCTCTCAGCAGACACCATCTTCTGAATCTCTCCATAACTTAGGCGAGATACAAGCACTAACCACACAAGTCATAGCTGACTCAGAGCCAAAAATCACACAAAATGCAGAGTGGTTCACAAAACTAAAGAAACAATCTACCTCTTTAGAAATGATAACTGCAAGCGCCAACACAGAACAAAAAAACAGACGAACTACCAGGTCAAGACGTACAAGAAGAAGCTGCGAAACCTTTTAAGCTTACCCATGAAAAAAGATCACTATATCAAGATACAATAAATCATGAAAAACCACCCACGCTTATTATTCCCATGCTTGAGGAACTCAAGGCAGAGGTAAAGAAAGAACAAGTTTCTCAACATTATCAAATGACTACATCGAAACACGATGATTGGGAAGATACATTACTCCGATGCACAAGTGGCAATAAAGTGTACACATCGCACATGCTCGACGTAACCCGTAGAGTGAATCGTCAAGGGAGGGCATGCAAAATAATTTTGGATCAAATACAGAGTGATGAAGCCAGGGAGTTAGCGCCAAGGGCTTCCGGTGCTGAAGCCAACTCTGCTGTTACAACGTTACCAGATAGCGTAAGTACTCAAAAACTCCTGTGCAGACCAC
The DNA here is from genome assembly GCF_039540975.1 of Kistimonas scapharcae. Lineage (NCBI taxonomy): Bacteria > Pseudomonadati > Pseudomonadota > Gammaproteobacteria > Oceanospirillales > Endozoicomonadaceae > Kistimonas > Kistimonas scapharcae. The sequence continues at coordinate 49 of NZ_BAABFL010000380.1, read as the reverse complement.
ATGGCAGCCAGCATGAGGCGTATTCGATAATATTTGCCAGTCTCGGAAT
>NZ_BAABFL010000379.1:0-11070 GCF_039540975.1 Kistimonas scapharcae | reverse complement strand
TGACACGTCTCCTAACCCAAGGAAAACCAGTGTCGTAAGTTTAGACGGGAGAATGGCTTATGTTAGGTGGTAATCAGGTAACCATATATCGTTTGTCGTCATTGGCTGGCATGAAACGAGAAAGGTATTATGAGGATCATTGAGAACATCTATATCCCTGAGACGTTTTCTAACCAACTGCCCAAGCATACCTTCATCATCAGATTCGTCACTTTCTTCCGCAAGAATATCTAACTCCAAGTCCGACATATTGCTCACTGCATCATCGTCTGACGTGGGATTATCATCCAGATTCTCTGCTTCAGGTTGCCTCAAAATTGGCCTGACAATGGCTGTTCTCCGCTCTTTACTGGCTGGAAGCTCATGAGGGCCTGAATCATTCCTGCTTCTTTTCACCGAAGCGGATCGCTGGTTTTGTGATTCATTTCTTGGTTGTGGCACCATTTTATCGCTGCCACAATTCTGACAAATGTAAGCGCCCGGTGTGCCTTTCACTGGTGATGGCATAAATTCAACTCCTTTTAAATAAAACCTCCAACATAGAACCAAGAAATATTTACAGATATACAGAAAAAATCACTAACAATTAGGGTTAGACAAAACCCATTACTGGCTAAATTGTTTGCCGCGCTATCAGACAACGCCGTTAATACCACTCTGTAATTGAGTATGCGCAGTCTTATAGCGATACTGATGCATGAAACGAATACATGTTCTCCTATACCCACGAATATACGGCGATTTCAGGAATGGAGCGGACTGTGGGGCACTGAGTCACTGTCTTTCTATCGCAATAGTCGGACGGTCATGGGCGCTTTTATAGATCTGGCTGAACAATGGGGCGACGATATCGTCTGTCCTATCGCCGCAGAAGCTATGCCTTCGGCACCGGCCGATGCTGAGACCTATGGCTATCTCTCAGGGCTCATTCTCGAAGAAGTCCAAAAAGGCGTGAATAGGATTCTGTTGGCGCTGCATGGCGCCATGATCACAGAAAATACGCTGGATGGCGAAGGTACCTTGCTGAAACGGATTCGAGCTATTGCACCGGATATTCCTATTGCAGTGTCCCATGATTTTCATGCCAACGTCACCGTATCCACCGTAACAAACTGTACGGTATTGACGGGCTATAAAACGTATCCGCATACCGACCTTTACGAAACCGGATACAAGGCAGCCTGTATTTTATATGACGCCATGCAAGGTCAATGTAATCCGGTAATGGCCTGGCGGAAACTGCCTTTGATGTCTCACACCCTGAAGCAAGGCACTGACGACGAACCTTTCAAATTACTCATCAGGCGTTGTCGAGAGGCAGAACGTGAAACCGGTGTGTTGAATGTGTCTCTCTTTGGCGGCTTTCCCCTGGCAGACAGTCCATATACGGGGTCATCTGTGGTGGTAGTCACAGATAATGATGACTTGCTCGCCAACCGTATTGCGACAGACATCGCTGAAGCCTGTTGGGACAGCCGCCATCAGCAGATTTATCAATCAACCCCACTGAGTGATCAGATTCAAACGGCAAAAAAACTCACAGACGGCCCGATTATCCTGCTGGATCACTGTGACAATTGTGGCTCCGGCGGCACACAGGATGTCATGACAGTGATCCGTGCCATCATGGAAGCCGGGCTGGAAGATGTCATCGTTGCCGCGGTCTGGGATCCCAAGGCGGTTGCCACAATGCAGGCAGCAGGTGTGAATGCAGAGGTGGCATTACCACTGGGAGGCAATACGGATATGCCTGCTATCCAGCAATCCGGTCACCCCTTACAGGTTCAGGGCAATGTGACCCACCTGACCGACGGTCGCTTCCGGATTGATGGACCCATGTATCACGGCCTCGAGGTCAGCATGGGGCCTACTGCCGTACTGGATACCGGAAACATGCAGATTATCGTTGTTTCCCGTCATATAGAACCCTGGGATCCCGGTCTGTTCCACAGCCTCGGCATTGATCCTGCCCAAAAACGCTACCTGCTACTCAAATCCCGTATTCATTACCGCGCCGGCTTTGCGGACATGGCCAGGCACACCCTGTTGCTGGATGGCGATGGCGTCACTACCTCAGATTACCAGTTACTGCCCTTTCACCATCTGAAACGTCCTGTTTTTCCATTGGATCCGCTCTGTTCATTTGAACCCAACCCAGTGCCAAATGGTCTATGATCGGTGATTAATGGCCACACTCACTTAACCGTATGACTTTTAGGGTTAAGAATGGGCGGCATTAATGCTTTCGTTCCACTGAAATAGCAGGTCATCATGAAACAATCATTCTGGGTTCTGGTACTCTTGCTGCTGGCAGGCTGTACCGCACATGAAGCCGTTACCCGTGAGAATCTTATGCACCATCACTGGGTACTGACCTCAATCGATCAAAAAGCGGTACCTGACAAAACCGCTGGACAAGCGCAACCGGACCTGGAAATTGGCGAAAATCTCACCGTCAACGGTACAACGGGTTGTAATCGCTACCGGGGCCAGGGAATTCTGGACGGCAGCCTGTTCAAAGTACAACAGCTGTCCACCACACGACGCGCCTGTCGCCCCCCTTATAGCAACATGGAGCAAACGCTGACATCCGTACTCAATAGTGGCGCAGAGATTACATTGACCAAAGATACACTGACGCTGAAAAATGCCCAGAACACGCTGGTATTTACCCTCAGGGACTGGCTATAAGCCGTCCCTGTTCGGGTTACACCTCATGCATGACGGCGATGCAACGCTAACCACAACCCAGTCAGGATCAATCCACCACCCACAAAATGATAGGGATGAAGCGATTCGCCCAGAAACAGAAAGGCCAGAAACGCCACAAACACCGGCATCAAACTGTTGAATAGCGAGGCGCTGCTGGAACCCAGCACCCTGACGCCATTATTCCAGGCGAGATAAGAAAGAATCGAGGCAAATACCGTCACATAAACAAGCAGCGCCACACTCTGAAACGTCACGGCAAAGCCGCCGACAAGTGAGTATTCCCAAAGATAAAAGGGCAGGAGTACGGGCATGCCAATGCCAACCAACACCGTCAGTATCACGATCCCAGGTAATGGTATGGCAAACCGCTTATACAGAACGGAGTACAAGCCCCAGAAGGTCACTGCCACCAGCATATAAAGATCCCCCTGGTGGCTTTTCAGCAACAGTAATTGCTGCCATTCGCCGCGGCAAATGACATACAATAAGCCAGCCAGAATAATCAGCAGCCCAATTACCTGACGCAGGCGCGGGATTTCACGCAGCAAAAAAATACTCAACACAATGGTGACTAACGGCAGGGATGTCTGAATCAAGGCGATATTGACGGCCGGCGTACTCTGGGCGGCAAGATATAACAGGGTATTGAATGTCGTGATACTGAGTACTGCCAGCATCAGTAAGCGATAGCGATAACACCAGATAGACTTCCGGTGTTCGTGTAGCTGTCGCCAGGTAATCAGTAATAAGCAGACAAAGGCAAAGAACCAGCGCCAGAATGCCAGCGCTACAGGGGGCACGACCCCAATACTCATTCGCCCTGCCACGCTATTCCCTGCCCAGAACAAGATCGCAGCCACCAAAGCGATGGTGGCCGCCGCCCGGTTGCCTGATGGCAAAAAACGCGCATAAACCTGACTTTTTAACATGACACTCAACATCCCCAAGGCAGAGTCTTGCTGCTGTACCCCGCCCACTGAAACTTTTATGATAAAAACCAGTCAACGCAAAGGCCTGATACCATCAAAGAAAGGAGCCTGTGCATGGAATCATCCGGCATCATTACGTTCTGGTTTGAAGAAATCGCACCGCGCCAGTGGTTTGTTAAGGACAGTGACTTTGATGAACAGATTCGGCAACGTTTTTCCGATGTGCATCAGGCCGCAACACGTTGTGAGTTGTCACCCTGGCGAGAGACACCGGAAGGCCGGCTGGCAGAGGTGATCATACTGGACCAGTTCTCCCGTAATCTCTACCGGGATACCCCACAGGCCTTTGCATCCGACTCACTGGCTCTGGCGCTGGCTCAGGAAGCAGTCAGAAACGGGGATGATAAGGCACTGACACCGCATCAGAAAGCCTTTCTCTATATGCCATGGATGCATTCGGAATCGACAGTCATTCACCACGAAGCCGTCGCACTCTTTAGCCAGCCCGGATTGGAGGACAATTACCAGTTTGAATTACGCCATAAGGCGATTATTGACCGTTTTGGTCGTTACCCTCACCGCAATGCTTTACTGGATCGCCAGTCTACCCCGGAAGAACTGGAATTTCTTCAGCAACCGGGCTCCTCTTTCTAATCCCTTTTTATGTGTGTGGTCATACTACTGACCACACACTACTTCTGACCCAATCGTTACAAAAAAAGCTGGCGCAATGCCTTTGAAATCCTGAAAATCGCCCACATATAACCACATCCTTACCCGCACCTGTGGAGATCCTATGAAGCGGATTGTTCTTTTCCTGGCGACCAACCTGGCCGTTATTCTGGTTTTGAGCATTGTCTTGAACCTGGTGTACACCATGTTCGGCATTAACCGCTCCAGCATGGGCGGACTGCTGGTATTGGCCGCCGTATTCGGTTTTGGCGGCTCACTGATTTCACTGTTCATGTCTAAATGGATGGCACTTCGCAGCACGGGTGCCCAGGTGATTGAGCAACCCCGTAATGCCACCGAAAAATGGTTGTTGGACACCGTTGCCCGCCAAGCACAGTCAGCCGGCATTGGCATGCCACAAGTGGCCATCTACAATGCCCCGGACATGAATGCCTTTGCCACCGGCGCCAATCGCAATAATGCGCTGGTAGCCGTGAGTACAGGGCTGTTGAACAGCATGAATGCGGATGAGGCTGAAGCGGTACTTGGCCATGAAATCAGCCACGTCGCCAACGGTGACATGATCACTCTGACCCTGATTCAGGGCGTGGTGAATACGTTCGTTATTTTCCTGGCACGACTGATTGCTGGCGCTATCGACAACGTCATGCGCAATAACAATGAAGAAGGCCAGGGACTGGGTGGCTTTGCCTATATGGGCATCGTCATGGTGCTGGAAATGGTCTTTGGCGTACTGGCCAGTGTCATTGTCATGTGGTTCTCACGACAGCGAGAGTATCGGGCGGATGCCGGTGGTGCCAACCTGGCCGGTCGCCAGAAGATGATTGCCGCCCTGCAACGACTGCAGAACAACATGGAACCCCAGCTGGAAGGTTCTTTGATGGCCTTTGGCATCAGCGGGAAACATGGTGCTGCTGAATGGTTCATGAGTCACCCGCCGCTTGAGAAACGGATTGCAGCTCTTCAACAAGCTTGATCCTACTAGGTAAACACACTGAAACCCAAACGCCCTGGCTGAGACCGGGGCGTTTTTTCATTTCCTCAAAGCAACTCAAGAGAGGCTGTTTGCTCTACATTCACGGATGAGTTGTCCGACACCGGTGGCGTCCATGCCAGTTCCAATGACTTCATGGTTCGATAGAGAAAATTGGGTTGGTACTCAATGGTCTGATCGGCTTTCAGATGTAAATCGGGACAACGATCCATCAACACTTCAACAGCAACTTGTCCCTCAAGGCGTGCCAACTGGGATCCGAGGCAATAGTGAATACCTTTACCGAAGGCAAGATGATGCTTGGCAACATCTTTCCGACCCGGCGTGAATGTTTCCGGATCAGCAAACATCCGGTCATCATGATTACCTGCACCAAACAGCACCTGTACAGCGGCACCTTCTGGAATCGTCATACCGCCCAACTCAGTTTCCCTGGTCGTATAACGCATCATGCTCTGCAGAGGCGAATCGATCCGCAATACTTCTTCACGTACCGTCGCAATCATACTGCGATCACGGCAACAAGTTTGCCAAAAGGCAGGATCAGCCAAAAGGCGATAAAGCAGATTACAGATCATGCTGGTCACCGTCTGATGCCCCGCCCAGGTGGCACTCATACAGACATTGACCATTTCTAATGTGGTCAGAGGCTCCATTCCCTCCTGTCGGGCATGGATCATGTGTGAAATCAAATCCTGTTTCGGATGTCGACGTTTTTCCTCAATCAAATCATGATAAAAGTGCTGGAAGGCAACAAAGCCCCGGGCATTTTCCAGTTGCTCCTCCAGTGACAGAGGCGCCGCCAGCAGGGCAACCCAGTCGTCACTCCATTGTTTCAGGTTCGCCAGATGTTCACGATCCACACCAAGGACATCGCCAATCACAATCAGAGGAAAGGGAAAGGCGTAATGTTCAAGAATATCGACCTCACCGCGATCCACAAACTGATCCACCACTTCATTGGCAATGAAACGAATATGCGGTTCCATCGCTGTAACAATACGTTGTGAAAACGCCTTGCCTACCAGGCTTCGTATGCGGTCATGATGCGGTGGATCATTGTCAGTCATGCCAGGCACCTGGGGATAACCCTGTTCCAGCACTTCAACGACTTCTGCCGGCAACCGGCCACTGTTAACCGTGATAATTCCCAGGCTGGAATAGGTATCCGTATCCTTGAGCACCTTAACGACATCGTCATAGCGTGTGACGATCCACATCTGGTAAAGCTCACTGAAAAATACCGGCTGCGTTTCCCTGGCCAGACGGTACATACCATAAGGATCGCGGGTCTGCTCCGGAGACAATGGGTTATAGGCAGCGCCGATATCCGTTGGTTCACTCTGATGGAAAGGACATCCTGTCATTGTGCTCACCTTCACTGATTATCCGGTTGTTCAAAGGTTGTTGGCTGATGGCGAACCACACGGCTCATCCGCTGATGTCTATCCGAGGCTTTCCTGTGACGAACCAAGTGCTCTTTCAGAATGATTTGTCCTGATTCAGGGTCGATGGCCCAGAATTGAGATAGCTCTTCAAACAGCGGTTGCTCTTCCTGCGTTTGAGCAAGTTCCATCAACGCACAGGGACACTGCCCATGTTTGTTCGTGAATGATATCAGACGTTGATTCAGCATCGCTTCCTGTCGCTGATATAAGGCACGTGGCTGATCAGTTATTCCTTGATTTAACAACAGCAGACGATCATTGATTGCCTGACAAACCGTTGGTGTCCCAATCAGGTTTGCGATGTCAGACATAACCACTGAACAACGCTCAGTATCCTGCAAGATGGCGAAGTAGTAATAGCCAAGTAAAACACCGGGCAACCAATCCCGAGGATTTGCACGAAATAATGATTCAACGTGAACGATTGCTGATAAAGATTCATCGTTTGTTAATTGGATGGAAAATATCGTTCCGAAGGTATCAAGCCTTTTACCAATTTCAGAAAAGAAACCGATGATATCCATCCAATTATCGGTATAGTTCACTGCCCTCAGTGGACGGATTTCCCTGATCTGCTGTTCTAGGCTACTACGTAGCATCTCTCTATTATTCGTAATTGCAACTGGCTCGGTCATTGCCTTTCCTTTGACTGTAAGCACTTGCTCCCTGTGATGAATCATTGCGTCTTGGTTTAAACCAATCGCTTCATCTACTCTTTTTTTAGATAAGCACAGACATCAAACCATTGCATCGAGGGAATCATCATGGATGTGCCTGAAATACCCAATACAGGTCGAATACTGGATGTCTGGCTGGGCGGCAAGCATCATACGCCTGCCGATGTCGAAGCAGCCATGCAGTACTGTCGTATCTATGATCGCAGCCCGGAAGTTTTCCAGACGCTGAGACAGTTTATTGTTCGGGCCTGCCAATCACTCAATCAACAAGGTATTGATCGATTTCTGGTACTAGGGGCGGGAATCCCGTCCTGTGGTAATGTTCATGAAGCCGCTCCGAATGCTCGCGTACTGTATACCGATATAGACCCCTACAATATCCAGTTGGGCAAAGAGATCTTAAAGCATACGCCACGTGCCGATTACGGTTTTTGCGATGCCAATGATTTCTCAACTTGCGATAGCACATTAATAGAAAACGTTCTGGGTGCAGATGACAATACCCCAATTGGATATGTGGTGGTCGGAGTCAGTGTGTTCTTGAACGATGAAGCCGTTGCCAGATTATTTAAGTCTCTGCATGAACATGCGCCCGAAAGGAGTCAGGTGATATTTGATCTGGATAGTGATGCGCTAAGCAATTACCCGGAAGCCTTAGAGCTCTTAGGTGACGGTTTTCACATGCGTACCCCTGATGCATTCAGCGCACTGATAAAACCATGGCAGCTCACTGAATCCGGTATTCAACCCGTCCAAACCTGGCACAACGATAATGACAATACAGACTTGCCAGTTTTCATGTATGGCGGCGTTGTAACAAAATAATTCAATTCGCAACTAGCGACGTATCACCTTATTACCCAGCGAACGACGCGTCTCCCAGCCGGATAACTGTAATTCCGGCTCGGTATGCTCTTCCAGCGGGTAGCCAAGACAAAGATAGGCAATGAATTGCCAGTGATCAGGCACTTCGCAGATACCCTTCACCACACCAGGGTTCAGGATGGACACCCATCCCAAACCAACACCGTGGGTTCTTGCAGCGAGCCACAGCGAGTAAATGGCCAGAACGGATGAGTAATGCAGGGTTTCCGGCATCGTCGTCTGCCCCAATCCATGCCCCTGATCAGGGTTCACATCAACAAAGGTGGCAATCTGGACAGGCGCTTCACGGAGTCCCGCCAGTTTAAGGCTGGCATACCGAGCCGCCCGGGCACCTGAAAACTGCTCTAATGCCGCGCGATTACACTGTTCAAAGTCTGCGGTTACCTGCGCCCGCCGCTCCACATCGTCAACCATAATGAAGCGCCAGGGCTGACTCAACCCGACGGATGGAGAAAGATTCGCGATATCCAGCAATTCATCCACCAACCCGTCAGGCAGTGGACGGGTATCAAACCGTCGCACATCCCGCCGCCATTCGAGCAGTTGCCTAAACTGGTTTCTGAACTGCTGATCAAACCGAGGTGGCGTCGCTGCCATTTTTTGCATAGAAAAGCCTCTCCCTGGCCCTGATCGAATGATTATTACAGAAGTATCAGACTCCAAATAACGTATTACGTCTTAAGCTCAATCACTGACAGGTGATGTCGACTCATGACTGATCACCGGGTCATCCTGTTCGGTGTTAATTTTTAATGTTGCACTTAATGGCTTCTCGTTAACGGTTAAGCTCGCATGGTCGTGGCTATTCAAGGTGACCTTGATCTCATTCTCACCCGTGGTGAAATAATTCCCGGGCAGATGTTCATAGGGTCCATAAAGGCGTTTGACTTTTTTGCCATTGATAAACAGATGCGCATGCCCCTGAGCCAGCTCTTCATGTCGAACCGCTGCATACTCCGGTGACTCAAGCTCAAAATTCCGGATATTGAGATGCAGATTAAACCCCGTTACCGCATCGCGGAATAACAGCAATGATAATTCCGGTACTTTCACACCCTCCGGCAAAGCAACCATTTCCTCATGATGACAGCAGGTACGATCTCCCCCGTGCTGAGCATGAGAAGAATGCATACCGTCTGCCAGCAGTGGTGTGATCGACGCACCCAACACACTGGAAAGAAAAACAGACATCAACACACGATTATTGCTGTGCCATTTGGCCATGACCACATCTAACCTCACATAATTGAAAAAGACTGATCAAGCGTGGTAACCGTTTATAAGGCTACCTAATAAAAAACATAGAACATTACGCATTGATTGCCTTATACCGATCCGTTGGGGCGGTAAGGACGTGTGTAGGGGGGAGTTCAGAAGGCCACAATAATTACGCGCCTAAACCATTGCCATCCAATCCTGTGAATTATCAGGATTGGATGGCAACTGAACGTAAGAAACTGACTGGTACTTCAGAAAATCTCTATCACAAAAAGCAATTACTCCGGCTTAACGGCTATAGCGTTGTCACTGGATAAAGAATGCGATCGTTATACCCTGTCAGTACGGTCATTGTGCCACAGAGCGCCTGATCCAGTTCGGTATCACCGGTATCCAGCAGGAGCGGACGTCCATCAAGTTCTCTTATTTTGGTTTTAGTCGCCAGAACCAGAATATTCTCTCGTCCAACCATACGGATGACATCCGGACTCAACTGCTGGTTGCCTCGGCCAAATAAATGTCCCTGGCCGCCTATTGCCGTGACCAGCAGCTTGACCGGTTTATCCTTAATGTGCTCCAGTATGCTTTGCTCCGACATATCAGAAGCAATCAGGGTTGCATTGCAGATGAGATCAACACCAAGCAGTGTATTTTCCAAACCAAGGACATCCATCACACCCTGGGTGGTCGAACCCGGCCCTACCAGATAAAGAACATCGTCCTCCATGATTTCATCGCGGAAATAATCGGCAATATCCTGAACCACCAGCGCTTCGACTTCACGCCCGGCCTGTTTGACCTGCTGAACATAGCGGCCTTCTTCCGGTACTAAAAGATCACCATAGTGTTTTGCCCTGACGCGGCCTTCACGGAAGGCTGATTCATCGATATCCCTGACATCCTGTTCCCGCAGCCCCACCAGCTCACCCCGAATCAGCATGGCGACCACTTGCCCTGCCGCAGAGGGGGTTACCGCGTATACACCTGAGTGAATTTTTACACCTGAAGGAATCCCCAGCACCGGCTGCGCATCACTCACTCTGTTACAGATATTTCTGGCAGTACCGTCGCCACCGGCAAAAAGTATCAGATCAACGCCGGCCTGTTCCATCGCAACTACAGCCGCTTCAGTATCTTCAGGGGATGTCTGCTTATGGTCAGAGTTACCAAGCAAATGATTGACGAAACCCATGCGCTTCAACAGGGCTCCGCCCATGTCATCACGCCAGCTCAGAAATCGAATCTGACCCTTAAGCGGAAGCAGTTTTCGCAGTGCAACCTCGGTGCGTGCCTCAGCCCGGGGGATGGCGCCAAGCGCCAGCGCCTGCTCGACCGTTCCAACACCATCACTGCCCTTCAGGGCAACGCGTCCGCCAAGGCCGGCAACCGGATTGATAATCAGTCCTATGGTAAACAACACAATCCCCCTAAATACCTTAACTCCCGCTTAACGATCTGAAGAAGTAAGGCTAAATTGAATGAAGAGAGCGTCCCCTGTGCTCTTCAGGCAAAAT
>NZ_BAABFL010000378.1:0-10953 GCF_039540975.1 Kistimonas scapharcae | reverse complement strand
GTTTTTTCTTGGTCGTCATGGGTCACCTCAAAGAGTGATTTTACCCTCTTAGGGAGGTGTCCATAATTACTGCCTCACATCACTGGGCTTTCCATTTTGATAATCCTGTTTATTTGCTAAAAGCAGGATGTTATCGAGATTAAAAGATTAGTTTTATAATCAGCTGCTTAGTATTACTGACAACTTATCAGGCTAATATTTAACCTGAATTTTTGTATTGATGATGAACATTAATACACATCGTATTTCACTCAGTGTTTTCATTATTTATTCTTGGTTAACCACCAACATATCAATGATGCAGCCGTGACCATAATGACACCCTGCCAGAACGTTACGCTGAGTGTCACGTTCAACAGTATGGCAGCAAAGAGCGTTGAAAGGAGTGGGGTGAAATAGGACAGCACTGCCAGTAAAACCATGTTGCCGCCGATGATGCCGATATTCCACAGGGCATAACCCATGCCCATGGCGGCAGCCGCCAGCAGGAGGTCAATGATGGCACCGGTAGTAAATACCATGGGTGGTGTATAAGTGAAGAAGTACTTTATCCACAAAGCTGTTGCGGTGGCCATGAAAAACCAGGTAATGGCATTGTGGCCGCCGGAAAGGCGTTTGGTGACATTGCAATAAACAGCCCAGATAAAGGCACCTATAAATGCCATAGAGTAGCTTGTGGGGTTGGTCGCTATATTGGCGGCGAGTTGGTTCAGGGATAGTCCTTCATCACCGCTGACTGTCCATGCGACACCGAGGAATGCGAGAATCAACGCAGGATACAACAATAGGCTTACACGTTGCCGATTGATGAGAACTGTGAGTAATACTGTCAGACACGGCCACAGATAATTGATCAATCCTATCTCAATGGCCTGCAGACGGTCATTGGCGAGCCCCAGCGCCAGCACCAGACAGATCTCATAGCTGACAAACAATGAGCCCCCCAGCACGAGATATCGGATTTTGAACAACTTCGGGTTTGGCAAGCCGATAAACACGGCAAGAAAGAGGGAGCTGACGGTATAAATCATGGCTGCCCCGCCAACCGGTCCCAGCTGTTCGGTGACATTGCGCACAAAGGCGACGATGGTGCTCCAGAACAGAATGGCCAGACAGCCTGCCAGCGTATATTTATGTGTTCCTGTCAAGGTGCGCCCTTTTTACAGCGGGTAATGAGTCAATCTACCGTGTAGGTAGATAGCCATGACGGTCAATCGCAACGAAGTCATGGCGGATGGCAATGTGATCAATCGCCAACCCGAAGTGTAGTGGTCATTTCACAGGTATTTCAAATGGGAAGCGTTATCCATTTTTGTTAACAACGCTACTTTACTGGGTCGCTGGCTTGGCACGATGTGAAGGGTGTTTTTATTCCGCATTCACCGGAGTGCCTCACGATTAAAGCGATACGTAGAGTCATAGGTTTGACTCAAGATAAGGTTAGCTTTGTAAATTGTTAGCAATTAATAAGCAGTATTGATCTATCACAAGGTTTCCGTACCCGACATCGTGAATAGTGACGCCACTGCCATTATCGCGGTAGAGGACGTGGTAATGATTCTGTGTCACCAGAGTTCACTGTATGACGGATCATGACGATAGTCTTTATCTCGCATGTCATGCTGTTGTGACTGTCTGGTGGTATCCGGACAGGCCTGGTTAATGCCAGCCTGCTGAACAGATAGTGTTCGGCCGTATCCGCGGGCATCAGAACCAGTGGCTGACGGCCGAACCTCGCAAGATTACAGAATCTGGCAATCCGAGGGGGAAAGCCATGTCATGTAACACCTTGTGCAATGATGCGTTACGACCGACGACAGATGTCCAGCGAAACCTGTCCTTCTGGGATTACACCCTGCTCTGGGCGGGCATGACCATCAATATCGGGGGATTTGCTGTCGGAGGTCAGCTCTATCCCGGTCTCAGCCCGGTGTCGATCATTCTGGCTGTTATTGTCGCCTATTCTATTGTTTCGGCTTTGCTGGTGCTTAATGGCGATATGGGGCTGAAATACGGTGTGCCTTTCGCGATTTACCTGCGCGCCTGTTTTGGTATCAAGGGTGCCATTATTCCCAGTGTCATTCGTGCCATTCCCTGCTTCTTCTGGTTTGGTTTTCAGACCTGGATTGGGGCGCTGGCGGTTCAGAAGCTGATGGTGATCTGGTTTGGTACGGATTTCACCGTCAACCTGCACCTTCTGATTGGTCTGTTTGCGATACTGCAGGTCTGGAATGCGGTGGGCGGCCTCAAATCGATGGCTCGGTTTGCCTGGTTGGCGATTCCCCTGATGGTGATTTTCTTTTCCAGTACTATCATGTGGCTGCTGAAAACCCATGACTCCTCAATGACTGACATTTTGTCAGCACCCGCCCAGAATACTTACAGCTTTCCCTTTGCGGTTGCCGGTATTGCCGGTGTGTGGATTACCATGGCACTGAACAGTGCGGATCTGGGGAGAATGATCCGGCGCCCGGCCGGCTTTGAAAAGAAGCACTTCTGGCATCGGCAGAAGCTGACAATCGGTGGTCAGTTTCTTGGGCTGATCCTGGTCGGCTCACTGGTGATCATGGTGGGTATGGTGTCAGGGATCCTGACGGGGGAGTGGAATCCTGTTGATGTCATCATTAAGACATTCCACGACACCAGCCCTGCGATTATGGGAGCCGCCTTACTGACCATCGTCTTTGCCCAGTGGTCTACCAATACGACTGCCAATCTCATGCCCGCGACTTATATTGTCATGGCATTGCATCCAACGTTGACATTCCGTCGTGCAACAGTGATTTCAGCCATCATTGGGCTGCTTATTTGTCCGTGGTTGTTTGCAGAAAAGCTGATTCCTTTCCAAGTGGCTTGTTCCGTTTTACTGGGGCCGATTATCGGCATTATGCTGGCAGATTATTATCTGGTTAGACGGCGCACGATTGATATTGATGCGTTGTACGATGAAGATAATCAGGCTGCATGGCGACTACCGGCACTGTTAACGTTGTTAGTCAGTGCTGGTGCAGGTCTGCTGACTGTCATACTGATTCCTGAGCAGGGTATCGGTTATTCATTTTATACTGCCTTTATTCTGAGCGTAGTTATGTACCCACTCGTCATGCGGTATGAACGGCAGGATAAAGGCAGGGTAAAACTGCTCAATGCACACTGACGGATAAAAAAAATGGCGGCTATTAAAGCCGCCAATAAGGGTGATGAAACTGTCTTAGAAGCTGTAACGGATCTTCAGGTTGGCGCTGTCGTTTTTGTAGCCTTTCATCTGGTTACGGATGACACCGAGATCCAGTCTGAAGTTTTGATCCAGAATCAGGCTGAGCCCGAAGCTGAAACGTGCCCGTCCACGGTTACGTTCAGGCGCTGTAATGACTACCTGGTCAATACCCGTGGTATAGATGGCCCTTTGTGAGGATGTATCCCGGCGGAAGTTGTGGTATCCCATGATACTGACAAACGGTACCAGTCGTGCTCTGCCATGGCCCAGGTTACCTGCCAGGTTGAAGCCAAGACCCCCTTCCATTGAACTTTGTGAATCCGGCTGGTATTTCGTGGTCGGATCAGTACAGGTACCGGTACAGTCGCTGTCCCACTTTTCGGTATAGCTGTCGAACGAGATCCGATTGTAGTTCAGTTCCGCCAGTGGCGTCAGTGTCCAGTTGGGCGACAGGTTGTAGACATTACCGACTAGCAGGCGGGCATGGGATGTGCTCGCATAGTATTTGCTTTCCAGGTGTCCTGTGCCGCCGCCAACGGTGGCCATCCGACGGGTTTCGTTCCGGGCACGTCCAAAGGAAACACCGGCTTCCAGAAAAGTGCTATCAAACTTCCAGGAGCTGTACAGGGAGCCTGTGAATGAGCGGATATCGTTACGCTCCTGATTGGGGTCATCATCAATCCGGCTCTTGCTCATGGTCATCGCTGCACCGAACAGGGCCCCTGACATCAGATTGTCCGTTTCCAGACCGGCCGTGAACGACTCACCACTGGCGTCAAAGCCGGACATGGTATCTGTATCCCGACGCTCGGCTGAGAAGGCCTTGAAGTTGGTCCAGAATCCGTTTCTGACCCGTTGACGGGTATCGCCGAAAGCCAGTCCTTCATAGGACTGGTACCTGGGGGATTCGTGAAAGTCGTTGACAGCCAGCAGCGTGGCAAAATCCAGCCCGGAAGCTGACTCTGTGCCCGCTGCAGTTGGCTCAGCGATATCAATGAGCGTATCCACTTCAGCCCTGGTTTCAGCAATCAGCTGTTCCGTAGCGACTGTTTCCTGCTGTACGGTGACCTGAGTTTCCGTAATGACGGGGTCAGGCCTGGCTTCAGCCTGTTGCACCATTTCACTGACAATCAGTGTGGCCTGACGCAGTGCGTTGACCTGTGCAACCTCATGATGGGTATCGACCGAATCAGCTTTCGGGGATGATTGAACCACTTCCTGAGAAGCGGAAGACGTATGACCGGGGTTGTCAGCAATGATCTGTTTGACGAGATCCCGACTCAGGCTGACGCTCATTGGCGCAGCAGATACAACCGGGGCAAGCAGAACTGCCAGAATCGTTAACCGCGGCAGAACTCTCTGCGACAGCATGGCACCACTCCTTTAATGCACAGCGTTATCCTACAAATGAAACTTTCGTCCAAATGGAAAATATCTTTAATGCAGTGAAAGACAGTGATGATTTCCATACGGAGCTTCATTTTTTTTGACGGATATTGGCTGAAAGTGTCATGAAACCGGCAAACAAGGTGATTGAAGGATGCCTACGGCAGGCCGAATAACCAGATATATTGAATCAGAACGGAATTACCATGCAGGATCTTCGTCAGAAAGCCATGGCCTGTTACCGACAGGGGCAGTTCGCCGATGCTGCGGGTTATTTCCAAAAGCTCATCCAGGCGTCGCCTGAGGATGCTCCGCCTGTCAATGATCTGAAATACCTGTCCATGGCGCTTTATGCCTGTAACGACTACGTGACTGCACTGGATGTTACCCGCGTACTGCAACGCTATCTGCCGGATGACAGTGAAGTGGCCGTCAATCTCGGTACCCTGCAGTTAATGACAGGGGATGTCACGGGGAGTCTGGAGACATTACAGCAGCTGATTCAGCGTGAACCCGGTCATGTGATTGCGTTGGATAGTATGACCCATCTCGCCTATTCAACGGGGCACCATGACGCAGCCAAACATTATGGCCGGTTGTCGTTGGAAGCCAAGGATGCGGCAGTCTGCTCTCCTGAAAGGCTTGGCGTACTGGAAAAAAGAACCGGTATGAAGCCTGACACAGTAATGGAGGGATCAACGGGTGATGGGTTACAGGTCATCAGCTACAGCCTCTGGGGAGATAACCCTGTTTATCTGCGCGGGGCGGTACGTAATGCCTATGCGGCACTGGTTGTTTATCCGGGCTGGCGATGCCGCTTTTATTGTGGAGAGAGTGTGCCCGCTGCGACGTTAACAGCACTGCGTGAGGCGGGAGCCGAGTTGATTAAGATGCCGGAAGACCAGGGTTTTTTTTATGGGCTTTTCTGGCGTTTTCTGGTGGCAGATGATCCGACAGTGTCGCGTTATATCATTCGTGATGTGGATTCGCCGCTGACACTACAGGAGCGGTCGGCAGTCGACCAGTGGATGAGATCCGGTAAGTCCTTTCACCTGATTCGAGACTGGTATTCTCACAGTGAGCTGATACTGGCCGGTCTATGGGGAGGTGTCAGGGGGGCCTTGCCTGAACTCAAGCCACTGTTTGATGAGTACTACCGAGGGAATACCAAAGAAAGAACGATCGACCAGTTATTTCTTCGTGAAAATGTCTGGCCATATATTCGTACAAACCATGTGGCGCATGATGACTATTTTCGGTTTGGAAATACGGTGGAATTCAATGATGGGTCAAAAAACGCTCCGGGCGTCCACATAGGACAAAACTGGGATGCGTTTCTACAGACTTTACAACGATAGTAGTGAGTTGCCACTGCTAGCAGTGGCAATATTTAAAATTCGTCATTATCGCCAAAAGGATTGCTTCCAGGAACAGTAGGCTGTTCTATTTCATTAGTTGCTGAATCAGATTTACTGGTCGCTGTGAGCGGGGAGGCAGCTGGCTCAGAATAAGTTGGTATTTTGGAGCTGGCTGCGGCGGTTGTAGCATTAGCTGACGTGACAGCTTGCCCTTTTATGTCTGCATCGGTTTCCACTGAATGAACGAGAAAGTTGTCGTCGACCAGTATATTTGATCTGTTTTCAATGCGTTCTGTCCTGATAGCATGAGTCACTACTGGGCGTTGAGAGTGACCCATAAAGCTGTCAATGCGACCTTTCACATTGAATGCTGTTTGTTTTATAGGCTCTTTATCGCCATTCCAACCAAGATGAAAGCCGTCATAAATGCCAAAGAAGAAACCTACTAGGGCACAGCCAGCACCCATCACAAGACCCAAGGGAAAAACGACGATGGCGATAGGTATTGCGAGTGGTAAACCACCGTGGCTGTGATATGCCTTCATGATGAGAGCTGAGCCTAAAATGATGCCAATTGATATTCCCGATACAAATTCTACCGTGGCGCAAATAGGGACTGTCACACATATAGCCACAACTTTAACGGGGACAAGCAAAATCCTGGCTATTGTTCGTGCCCGTGATTCCGGTACAGAAGATTCATCTAAGTTGCCATTTAGATAAGGACTGGTTTCAGGCGCAGGGGATCTATCAGGGGTAGAGCGCCAAATATTTTGAGCGTTTGATGATACCGCTACTTCGGTATTACCTTTAAGCATACTTTCTATTTCTCCTGTACCAGTGAATATTCCTGTCTGAAAAAGGCTATTAACTCATAACGTTAGACAGGCCAAAGCGTGAATGGTTCCTGATGTGGATGCGGTTGAATGTGCAGCTTAAATGCGGCTCGTGGTGGCTCTATATCTAGCTGATTGAAAACCGGTTTGACCTTCCCGTAAGGAGAACGCTTATGTTTGCTCAAAAAGCAGGTTTCAGGAGGCGATCATGCCGAAAAAAGAGCAGCTGCTGGCACTGACAGGGGTTTCCTGTGCAGGTTGTGTCAGTCGAATCGAAAAGGCGCTTCTGGCTGTGCCAGGGGTGGACAATGTGATGGTTAATCTCGCTGACCGGACGGTGCAGGTTGATGGCGAGGTGAGTAGTACCACGCTGGTGGAAGCCGTTGCGTCAGCCGGTTATGGTGCCAGCCCGATAGCCGCCGAAGCTTTTCACCTCGCTGTACCGGGTATGAGTTGCGCGAGCTGCGTCGGAAAAATTGAAAAGGCGTTAAGACGTGTGGCAGGTGTGAAGGCTGTCGCAGTCAACCTGGGAGAACGCGAGGTTACCGTTACGGGCAGTGCGGGTATGGCGCTGTTATTGGAGAGCCTTTCAAAGATTGGTTATCCCGGCGAGGTCATTGACTCGGAAGAGCAGGCACGCAAAAAGCGAGAGCAGCAGGAACAACAGCAGTATCGGCACTTGCTCAAACATATGGCCATAGCCCTGGGACTAGGGGTGCCGCTCATGGTCTGGGGCATGGTGACCGGTGAGATGAGCGTCAATAACAGTGCCCAGCAGTGGGGCTGGGGGATTGTGGGTGGTTTGACCTTCCTCGTTCTCTGGTTATCCGGTGGGCACTTTTTCAAAGGGGCCTGGCAGGCGCTGAGGCACGGCTCAGCAACCATGGACTCCCTGGTTGCGCTGGGCACGGGGGCAGCCTGGTTTTACTCCATGCTGGTGGTGTTGTTTCCTGATTTGCTGCCAGCCGCGGCACGGCATGTGTACTTCGAAGCGAGTGCCATGATTATCGGTATGATCAATCTGGGACAGGCGCTGGAGATCCGGGCGCGGGGCAAGACGTCGGCAGCCATTCAGCGACTGCTGGGATTGCAGATTAAAACGGCACGTATTGTCCGGGATGGGGAAGAGCGGGATGTGCCTGTTGAACAGGTACAGGTCGACGATATTGTTCGGGTACGACCAGGGGAAGCGATCGCGGTCGATGGTATGGTCACAGAAGGCGCCAGCCGGGTCGATGAATCCATGCTGACCGGTGAGCCGGTACCGGTTATGAAGGCAGCCGGAGATGCGGTCTCTGCCGGTACGATGAACGGCAACGGCACGCTGCTGTTTCGGGCGAACCGGGTTGGCAGGGATACAGCCCTGGCACGCATTATTGCCATGGTACGCCATGCGCAGAGCACAAAAATGCCTGTCGCCCGTCTGGCTGATCGCATTTCATCGGTGTTTGTGCCTGTTGTGATGGTGATTGCGCTGGCGGCTGCCATGGTCTGGTACTTCGTAGGGCCGGAGCCTGCAATAGCCCACGCGCTAGTGGTTGCCGTGACCGTACTGATCATCGCCTGCCCCTGTGCCTTGGGGCTTGCGACGCCCATGTCGGTCATGGTCGCAGTGGGTAAAGCCGCGGAATACGGCATGTTGGTCCGTAGCGGCGAGGCCCTGCAGAAAGCCAGCCACCTGACAACCGTGGTGCTCGACAAGACCGGAACCATTACCGAGGGACGGCCTTCCGTGACAGCTATAGTACCTCGGCAAGACTTCACCGAAGACCAGGTGCTGGCGCTGGCAGCTGGACTGGAGCAGACCTCAGAGCATCCCCTGGCAGAAGCCATTGTGGAAGCTGCCAGGGGCCGGGGGCTGGACATCGCACCCTGTGAACAGTTTGAGGCCGTAACGGGGGCTGGTGTTAAGGGGCTGCAGGGGCATTGCTCGGTGCTGTTGGGGAATGCCCGGTTAATGCAGGAGAATGGTGTTGAAATAGCGCCAATGGCATCGATCTCCTCCGAATTGGCGGAAAAGGCTCAAACACCGATGTACTTGGCTGTGGATAATCAGCTGGCGGGTATTGTATCCGTGGCAGATCCTATCCGGGAGGATTCTGCGGCGGCCATTGAACGGCTGCATGCCTTGGGCATCAAAGTGATGATGCTAACCGGGGACAATGCGGTCACGGCTGAGGCCGTTGCCCGGCAGGTTGGCATTGATGCCTTTCATGCCGAAGTGCGGCCTGAGGATAAAGAGGCCCATATCCGCCGATTGCAGGCTGAGGGCGAGGTGACCGCCATGACCGGGGATGGTATCAATGATGCGCCGGCATTGGCCCGGGCTGATGTCGGTCTGGCCATTGGCGCCGGTACCGATGTGGCTATCGAAGCGGCGGATATTACCCTGATGCGATCTTCCCTCCACAGTGTGGCGGATGCCATTGAGCTGTCGCGGGCAACACTAAAGAATATAAAACAGAACCTTTTTGGTGCGTTTATTTATAACACCCTGGGAATCCCAATAGCGGCCGGTGTGCTGTATCCGCTGACGGGGCTGTTGCTTAGTCCGGTTGTGGCGGGAACGGCCATGGCGTTTTCTTCTGTGACGGTAGTGAGTAATGCCAATCGTTTACGACTTTTTAGACCTTCGTCGGATATAAAAAGCTAGTGTTTTTAATCAATAATGGCGGCATTAGTCGCCTTTATTGTTTTCAAACTAACTAATTTATTTGATTGATCTTCCTCTTATACAAACGTCTAATTTCCATTGGGTCTTTATTGGTTGATACTGTTGTTAGTTTTCAAGATAGTTATATAAGGAACTTTTGAATTTATTTGTTATCTCAATAGTAATTGGTAAATTTAAATGCATTGTTAGCAAGGAGGTGGAGTATGGCATCACCAGAGCTTAGGAGACGTTCGCAGCCTTATAGTGGCTCAGATCTTCAAGGTAGGGTACACGAGCGTCTTGATAAATATCAGGAAAAAAAATCTGGGGATAAAAACAAGCCTCAATTTTCTGGTCGAAGTGCTTCTGGCACAGATGGTGAGTCGTTACTTGATAGGGATTGCTTTGACAATTGCTCATCATGTTGTGAGATAGGAGCCAGAAAAATTGCAGTCTTTTTTCAAAAGGCGGGTTTGTATATAGGTAAAGGATTCTGTTGGCTTGCTTGGGGTATATGCTTTTGTAGCCCGAGGGCACAAAACTCAATAAAAAGTGGTGCAATAGATAAACTCCAAGGCAAATTGGATGAGCTCGAAGGTCGATCAGATGCTATAAGTCATCATGAGCGGGCTGAGGCCGCCTATGAGGAGGGTGATTATCTTGAGGGGTTAGGCCACGATATTCAGGCAGGCGTGGCATATGCCAGACCAAGAGCAAGATCCGCTTGGCAAAATTTTAAAGACAGATTTAAATAAATCGAAATATGAAAAGTGAGCCATTAGCTAACAGTTAGTGGCTCATTTTTATTTTATTTAGTTCATCATCTCTTTATAAGGTATTTCACTCTTCTACTCTTAAATTAGTTTTATTTGATGGTGGCTGTACTCATAATGGAAGTATTTTCATGGATTGAAGGCCTGAGTGATAATGGTGCAGGCTTGCTTATCGGTGCTTTTGGCATTCCTGCCATTATTTTCCTTTTTATTGGCATCAAGTCTTTCAGGAAATACCACGCCGTCAATAAAATGCCGACATCACGGGTGGGTGTGGCAAAACCTGGTTTTGTTGAATTGATTGGTCGTCCGGAAAGTTTTGAAAAAGGACATTTGAAAAGTCCACTTACGAATAAACCCTGTATCTGGTATGCCTATAAGGTTGAGCGCTATATGCGCATACGAAGAAGGCATGATTCAGAAGCAAAGTGGCAATGGCACACGGTTTATTATGATACCAGTCACCAATACCTGTTGTTGCGTGATCATACGGGCTTCTGTGTGATTGATACGGATGATGATCCATTATTCAGGCTGAAGCGTATTAACAAGGGGCGAGGTAAGGATGCTCCCAAAGACAATACGCAACCTGAACTGTTAACGGGACTGCAATTACTGTTCTGGTCCAGTGTGCCTTTCGTTCCCAAATACCGGTGTTTGTCAACATAGTTGTCGCCCCAACTCAAGCCGCTTTCTTAAGTTGATCAGCTGAAGATCTGTCGGGATTAAG
>NZ_BAABFL010000377.1:0-10940 GCF_039540975.1 Kistimonas scapharcae | reverse complement strand
CAGAATCAGTGTTCAAGACTTACCAGAATGGGTGTTCAAGAGTTACCAGAATCGGTGTTCAAGTTGTGCCAGAATACGCAGTAGCCATTGATTGTCAAAGCGGTAAAGCCATGAGTAGAGCCTTGCTCCCTGTGGAGTCTGCCTTATAGCCTTTAGAGTGAGCTCTTTATCTGCAGTAAGAATTTGCTTCCAGGCTTCCCTCTTCTCAGTCTTTGTTTCATCGCTTTCAGACTGCTTGTACCGACTCTGGTGCAAGGGTACACAGAGCTCAGGAAGGGTTTTCGCTTCGGCTATGATTTCAGCTGCTCTTTTCTGCTCAGGATAAAGAGCAAGCCATACCGCTATATGCTGAAGATATGTGAATGGACGTCGGTGTTTTCGGAACATTGCTGTGAGCCAATTTGGCTTTTCCTGAAGTCCAAGACCATGGCTATCCAGCCATCCTCTTTTCCAATAGCTCTGTACTTGGTGCGTTATCTTTAAATGGTTAATTCTGGCACCGTCCAGACAGTCAGCCATCTTCGCCAGGCGCAGGTAAAAGGTGCTCCACTGTAGTAGTGTCACGGAAGGTAGAGGCTGATCTAATAACTGCCTGACCATTGAAGATAACTGCAGCTTCTTATGTTCAGAATTTATGTCTTTGTTTGAAGGAATATGAACACTATCTGTACCTACAAACTGGTGTCTTCGGTCAGAACTCAGCGACACCCCTGAGTTATATAACTTGCCGCCATGATCCGGGCATGATTCCACCCCTGGGCACTGGAATAAACGCTGCCAATAAGTGTAACCCTGACTTTGTACCTGCTCTCGCCAACACTCAGGACATATATGATACTGGCTTGGCCACTTTAAAATTGAAGCATTAATACCGGATCTCAATGTCCCGGTATTCAGTGCTAGTTCCACCAGATTAGTCTGGAGCATTTTGTATCTGCCAGCAGGGATGAAGGGCTTAAATAGGGGCAATAAGGTGTGACGTTCCACAACATCTGCAGGCTCAACCTGCCATAAATGCCCAATATTGGCATGTAGCTCACCAATATGGCCTTGAAGCAATGGGGATGGAACGATCTTTCTGTTACCAAAAAGAATATCGAGAGCGATCTTGTCATCCCGTATTCCCTGTCGCTTGATAAATCTGGCAAGAATACTTCCAAGAAGCTCGTCACGTTGAGGCTTGGGAAAATGTGCTATCAAGGCTTGGCACCAGTACAACAAAAGGTGCCTGAATATAGTCAAGTAATCACGATTTTACAGATATGCCGATATATCCAACACAATCCCCTCATTTTTCAAGTTGGAATATGTCGAATAGGGCTCAGAGCCTCGCATTAGCCTGATATCACTGTCAATGTAACGGGGTTGCAAGGGCGTGGGGTTGGTGGTTTTCCGGGGCTGTTTTTTGGGTTTATCGCTCAACATTCTTATATGAGCAACCAGGCCAAAAAGATCTTCCTCAGGCTTTTCAGCCAGGGCTTGTGCAGCAACTATTGGGGCAATATCTTGTCCTATCCCCATTTTTATGAGCATTTCAACAAGCTCGGTTAAACGGTCTTTTGAAGAAGTCAGCTCTTCCTCAACAACGACCACCTCCTCAGTCTGGCAAAAGATGCGAATTTTATCTGAAGGAATATCCAGATCGGCAAACTTCTTAATCTCAATATCTCGGCCACTTTGGAGAGCTTTAATCATCGGGTGAATCATGGAAAGCTCTTGCTGAAATACTTTTTGAACAAGCTCTTGGTCAATAACTTCTCGTCTGGCCATTACCGCACGTGCCTGACTGAGATAGAACAATGTGACGGCAATATGTGCTATTCCCTGAGTACACTCCCAGAATAGATCCTTCATTGCCTTGGTAAGAGGAGTAGCATGCTCAAACCATTGAAGCTTCCACATTCGCTTGAGAAAACGATCCCACTCAGTGTCAATGTCAGCTTGCTCTATATGTTCAAATCTGTTCCAGTGCAAACTCCCAAACTGAGCAGCTCGCCTTGCCGAGCGCATGGTTGGCGAGAATAACTCTAGCGCTTTTGGTGTTCCCACAAATAAAACCGGTACTTTAATCACGTTGGTCAGGGTCACAAAGAAATTCAGGAGCCGTTTACTGCCCCCGGATCTGGCCGCCTGGAGGTGTTGGATCTCATCAATTACCAAGATCCCAATGGAATGTAATGCTGCGACCCGTGCTATATCCCCAAGCATTGATTCAGCAGATGAACGTGCTTTGACATATAAACTCTCATAATCAGTATTAAGCACATCATCCACAGCCCTGAAAAAGTGTATACACAGACTTTTAGCCGATCCGTCATGGGGACAGTCGAGTTTCAGCCAGACAATCTGTGTATGTTGATAGTCAGGGTGGTAAATGGCCTGATGTGTGTACCCGGAAAGAATGGCTTCAACGGCCGTAGTTTTTCCTGTGCCTGAACACCCAATAACAGAACTCGCCAGTGCCGAATTGCCTGCATTTCTGGCGATAGCCTCAAAATCCAGATGATCTACCGAATTCAGGTTTTTCTGATAATCACTTGTGGCAATATTTCGCCCCAGATAACCACGGCGAATCATACCTGCAATCATTTGCTCCAGCTGAACATGCGCTTTTGTAGGGTAGAGGAATTCGTCCAGAATCCTCATCATCGCATGACGGCGAATGTAACCAGGAAGCGATTTTTCACAATCCCTGACGGTCGGGTAACGGTTTAACAACTTTGCAGTATCTTGTGGAGATTTCAGCAATGGTAGTGCGTTTATGAGGGGGTTACCCCGATAGTCCTCCACTTCTGGCTCATGGTATTCAGCCTGATAAATATTAATCATCGTCATCCTCAAAAAAGTCATCCAATGATGGATAATCCATGGATGATGAAGAAAGTGCGGTATTCAAAGGGACAACCTCAGCCCGCTTTGTTGGGCGTTGTTTTGATTTCAGATTGACAGCTTGTCGCTGTCTTTCCAGTTCCCTTTCATCAACCTTATTATTACCAATATCAGAGAGACGCTCAGATTTTGTTCGGGTTGGGTTTTGAGGCTTTTTACTTTTTTCTCGTGCAGCGATGGCTTCGATCTGAGCCTGTAAATCAGGCGTCTGGAAGTCTTCGTGCTGTCTTGCATTTGCCTCTGCCTGTCTGGCCTGCTTGAGTTGTCCTGCTGCAGTGACAAAACTGACACCCTGATAACGACGACTTCTATCTGATAGCTCACACACCCAATAGTTTTCGTATGAGTTATCTGGTCGTAGATAAACTATATCCGTCCTTCGCGGATCAAACGCTATATCAACAGATTTAGGTCGATTTTGCTTGAACCGATCAAACCAACCTTCAGCCAGCGCTTCACTGCATGTGTAATTCAGCCCTTTAAAACCGATTCCTTCTTCCGACACAGTACCAGTTTCAGAAGGAAGTAAATTCAGTTTCACAAAATCAGGAGTGCAGGGTTTTAACCTGCCGGTTCTGTTTTTAATACCCCAATTCCAGAGCTCAACTGGAACTGCAGAGAGCTCCTCCGGCATATCTTCAGAAAAATCATATCCCTTCACAACATGCTGATTATTGTAGTTAATTACAATATGTATAATCATTTCTGTGAATGATTTCAGAGTAAGTTCTGCGTCCAGTTCGTAACGACGACCGAGTCGTTTTTTCCCATTAACGGGCTGAACAATACCCCCAACATAAGGTTTGAACTCTGCCTGAAGCGTATTGAAGTGGCGCTCTACAATCCCTTTATCGTCCCCTCGGTAAGAGCGCGAATTGCTAAGTTGTATATCGAACACATTAACAAGGACATCTGCTTGGCGGCGAAGGAGCTCACCTTTATCAGCAAGTATTGATGCTGGAATTCCCACGCTAGGCCATTGTGATGAATCTATTTCAATGCCATATTCTCGGCAAAAGGCTACCTTATCAAGAAATGCATTAGACATCGCCACCATTGCAGCAACCCAGGATGGTGACTCAAGACCTATATACAGTCCGGTCACCATTCTGCTAAATACATCCTTAACAAGATATACAACAGGGCGACCAATTATCTTTTCAGGATCTTTCTCTGAGACCAAATACAGATCTGCAATAGTGGCATCAATTTCATACCGGCCTCCCGGGCCTATATTCATGTATGCAGCTGTGCTGGTTAACGCTCGAATGTCTTTATCGAAGATTTTTGCAGGAGTACGCTGCTTGATGACATCACTCTTGCGATAGTTAGTCTCAAAAAAATACCTGAACTGGCGCATTGTCGGGACACTTGTTTTATCTGCCATAGGATAGCGTGACTTATACAGTCCAACGGCTTTCGTTTTAGCAGACTTAAGGGATAATGCCTCGTTTTGAATAAAAAAACCTTGAATAGCAAGATCAAAGATCTCGGCTACGTCATCTGTCACAACGATTCCTTCTCCAGAGCTAAGCGTTCGCTTCGCTCCTGTTTTTTTGTTGTGGTTTCTGCGAGGCTTTCCTTTAGCGCCAGACCGGTGATAATCGGGAATTAGTGCGTTAGGACTCATTCCCCTCTGCCAATATCTGCGTAACTGACGAATGACATATAAGCGGGGTATCCCACTTTCAGAAATAACAGCAGTGATCAGAGCATTTCGACTTTTCTTATCAAAAAGCCTGACATTTTCAGTCAGTAAAGGTTTAAGAGCGTTATACGCATGTTCCCTTTTTGATGCTTGTATACTGCCTTCCGTAACGGGATGACTATTGAAGGGTTCATCTATTTCAATATAAAAACCTGACCGAATGAGCTCATCAAACTCCTCCTGCATTATCAGGCAAGGCCAGGCATTATCGCTATGAATATCTATAATCCAGATATTATCAATCGACTCAAATATAACCCTGAACTGATCCCCAGATTTACTTTGTTGGTACACCTTATTAAGAAGCATAACTGGAACCTCTTCTTGCAATGCCTCCAACAGAATCTATCAGTTCTGCGCATACCCACTCTGTGAAATGCTTGTCGATAGGAGCCTCGATATATCCAAGGGCAACAGAAAAACGCAAAGCCTCAATATGAAATCCCGGCTCAACTTGATACTCATCATCCAAACGGCCACAAAGTTTGGTGACCAAGTTATTTGGATACTGTTGGATTCTACTAATCAGCGAGTAAGCATCATCCTCGGTCAAGCTATAAGCTTTTTGGGTATCAATGTCCAAAAATGGCTTCAACCACTTGAGATTGGCCTTTAAGGCAGCAGAAACTTCTCTCTCTGTGAATACATACCAATTAACGCCAGTACCTTCCCAGTAAGCTTTTTCGATCTGAAGCTTTTCAAGAATTCGTTCATCATCAAGATCTTTTGCATTTTTGACCGCAATAGCAATTTGCTTACCGCCTCTCAAATCAATGAGCAGATCTGTACTGACAATATGAAGCTCACCCTTTGTTTGTGGGTGACGAATACCCAGTTGGCGGCATATATTCAGGGTGTCATCTAAAGGAATAGGATACTGTTCCCGAATATCGACAGTGGTTCTATTCCTGTCAAATATTAGAAAAGCAGCCAGCTCAATACCTGAGTGAAAATGATGAACTCGCCCTACAGAGGTACTTTTTACCCTTACACTCTCTCCGGAACTATCGAATTCTCCAACACGGATGAATGCCACATAGTCCACACCGTTTCCAGTACCTCTGCCATCCTTCAGGCGATTCTTATCTTTCTTATTAAGAGGTTTTTCTGCATCAGACATAAAAAGAGCCTTCTACAAATCCACGGCCAACGTAGTAGAAAGCTCAATTTTTGTCAAACTTTAATGTAAACAATCAAACTTTATTGTGATTTATCAAACTTTAATGTCCACCGACAAAAACGGGGCTTTCGCCCCGTTTTTTTATTCGACGGTTACTGACTTCGCGAGATTCCTCGGCTGATCCACATCCGTGCCTTTAATGATGGCCACGTAGTAGGACAACAGCTGCAGCGGAATGGTGTAAATGATCGGCGCCACAATATCGTGGACCTTCTCCAGTGGAATCACCTGGATACCGTCACCGGCCACCAGCCGGGCATGACGATCTGCAAACACATATAGCTGGCCGCCGCGGGCGCGAACCTCTTCCATATTGGACTTCAGCTTTTCCAGCAGCTCGTTGTTGGGCGCCACAACAACCACCGGCATATCGCTATCGATCAGCGCCAGCGGGCCGTGCTTGAGTTCACCAGCAGCGTAAGCTTCTGCGTGGATATAGGAAATTTCCTTCAGCTTCAGCGCCCCTTCCATGGCAATGGGGTACATGGTGCCCCGCCCCAGGAACAAGCTGTGATGCTTGTCCGCAAAGGCTTGTGAGAGCTGTTGGATAGCATCATCCAGCGTCAGCACATTGCGGATCATATGGGGCAATTCACGCAGTTCACGAACAATTTCCGCTTCCTGTTCGGCATCAATCCGACCGGTTGCCCGCGCGGTGGCGGTGACCAGCATCAACAGTGCTGTCAGCTGGGTAGTGAACGCCTTCGTGGACGCCACACCAATTTCTGCACCGGCACGGGTCATGAACGCCATATCTGACTCACGGACCAGGGACGAACCCGGCACATTACAGATGGTCATGCTGCTCATGAAGCCCTGTTCCTTGGCCATGCGCAGCGCCGCCAGCGTATCGGCGGTTTCACCAGATTGGGAAATGGTCAGGAACAGGCAGTCATCGGGAACAAACGCCTTGCGATAACGGAATTCAGAGGCGATCTCCACCCGGCAGGCAATGCCATAGGTTTCGAACCAGTAACGGGCGACCATCGCCGCATGATAACTGGTGCCACAGGCAATGATCTGTACCGCACGCACCCGGCGCAGGATTTCCACGGCACGGTGTCCGAAGGACTCAAGCACAATCGTCTCTGCGGTCATGCGATCTTCCAGCGTGCTGGCAATCGCATCGGGTTGCTCGAAGATTTCCTTCAGCATGAAGTGGCGGTAAGGTCCCTTGTCACCGGCTTCGTGGTCAAGGTCACTGTCCACCACCTCACGCTCAACCGGCAGGCCGGCACTGTCGAAGATGCTGACACCTTCACGGGTAATTTCCGCGACATCCCCTTCTTCCAGGAAGATGAACCGGTGGGTTACCGGCAACAGTGCCAGCTGGTCAGACGCCACAAAATATTCACCAATGCCTACACCGATCACCAGCGGGCTACCGGAACGGGCCACGACCAGACGCTCCGGATCATTTCGGTCCATAACCACCGTACCGTAGGCACCTTCAAGCCGGTGTACGGCTTTCTGCAGCGCTTCCAGAAGGGAAAGTCCCTGCTTTTGTTCATGGTGCACCAGGTGGGCAATCACCTCGGTATCAGTTTCAGACACAAAGGTATAACCCTGCTCCTGCAGGTAATTCCGCAGCAGTTCGTGGTTTTCGATAATACCGTTGTGTACCAGCGCGATGTTGTCGCCGGAGATATGGGGATGGGCATTCGCCTCACTGGGCGCGCCGTGGGTTGCCCAGCGGGTGTGAGCAATGCCCGTGCCACCGCTGGCAGGTTCCTGCACCAACGCCTCTTCCAGCGCACGAACCTTACCCAGACGACGCAGTCGGGCAATATTGCCTTCTGCATTAATCACTGCCAGACCGGCTGAGTCATAACCCCGGTATTCCAGTCGCTTCAATCCTTCCACGAGGATCTGAGCCACGTCCCTTTGCGCAACTGCGCCCACGATGCCGCACATAATTCTGTTCCTGTACTCTAAACGACAGTATTTGTTTATTGACTGAAAGAATTACTCTGTCGTTTTCTTTCAGTCCCATCGGTTAGTTGGCCTTCAGGCCTTTTTTTCCGGGCGTTTCCAGCCCTCTATGTTTTTCTGCCGTCCCCGGGCCACACTCAGGTTTTGCCCCGGAATATCTCGGGTAATGGTGGAACCGGCGCCGACCGTCGCGCCTTCACCCACGGTGACCGGCGCCACCAGCGAGGAATTGGAACCAATAAAGGCACCATCACCAATCACCGTGCGGAATTTGTTCACGCCGTCGTAATTGCAGGTAATGGTGCCCGCACCGACATTCACGCCCGCACCGACGTCTGCATCACCAACATAGCTCAGATGGTTCACTTTGCTACCGGCGCCAATCACCGTCTTCTTGGTTTCAACAAAGTTGCCGACCTTGGCGCTATCCTCAAGATGGGTGCCGGGACGGAGACGGGCAAACGGCCCGATATCACAATGGGATGCCACCACGGACTCTTCAATAATGCTGTTGGCCTTGATACGGGTACCCACGCCGATCATGGCATTACTGATTACGCAGCCGGGGCCGATTTCCACACCATCTTCCAGTACAACAGCACCTTCAAACACGCAGTTAATGTCGATCACGACATCATTGCCAGCCTGCAAAGTCCCGCGAATATCCAGACGACTCGGGTCAAGCAAAGTGACACCGTCCGCCATCAGTTTTTCCGCCTGCTGGCGCTGCAGCTGACGCTCCAGTGTCGCCTGCTGGGCACGGTTATTCACGCCCTGAACTTCTGTCGCGCTCTGCGGCTGGGCATGCACCACGGCCGTTCCTTCTGCCACCGCCATGGCAACAATATCCGTCAGGTAATATTCGCCCTGGGCGTTCTCGCAGGAGAGTTTATCCAGCCAGGCTTGCAGGCGCTTGCCGGGAATCGCCATGATGCCGGTATTGATTTCGGTGATCGCGTGCTGCTCCGGCGAAGCATCCTTGTCTTCCACAATGGCCTGGATGGCGCCTGTTGCATCCCGCACAATCCGGCCATAGCCGCTGGGATTAGGCAGGTTGATGGTCAATAAAGCCAGACGTTCACCGTTGCACGCCGCCGCCAGAGATTCCAGCGTCGCGGATTGAATCAGGGGCACATCGCCGTACAACACCAGTACGATATCCGCTTCACCACAGGCGGGCGCCGCCTGCATGACCGCATGGCCGGTACCCAGCTGTTCCGTCTGCTCCACCCAGTTCACTGCGTAGTTGCCCAGCCGTTCGCGCACCTGGTCAGCTCCATGGCCAATCACCACATGCAGACCACCCTCGGCATCTGTCTTCTTCGCCTGCAGTGTCTGGGCAGACACAATGACATGTTCCAGCATGGGACGACCGGCAATGGGATGAAGCACTTTGGGCAAGGCGGATTTCATCCGGCTGCCCTGGCCTGCGGCCAGAATAATGGTTTCGATTTTCATGACAATTCACATAATCCGGTGATGGCACCCAGCCAGTCCGGACAACGCTTACCGGAAACCACTGGACACACAGGTGCTGTAACACAGCAAAGAGCCCGCCACGCAGGCAGGCCCCAGAAATTCGATCAATCTGTCAATGTTTCATTGACAGTAATACTAGCTTAAAGCCATATTATTCGGTTTGAGCTTTCAGACAATAGGTTTTGTCATACATTTTTTGACAAATGAATCTCGACACCCTCAAACAGCTTGACCTGGATGACCGCGAGATCAGCATCTACATGACGCTGTTCCGCCTGGGGCCAGCCTCTATCCGCGACATTGCCGGACAGACCGGCGTCAACCGCGGCACCACCTATGAAATCCTGAAGCGGCTCGCCGCCCGGGGTATTGTCAGTTATTTCCCGAAAGGTAAGCGTCGGGTGTTCCGGGCAGAAGATCCCGAGCGGCTGCTACAACTGGCGGAAGAAAAACAGAACGCCCTGAAACACACCATTGAGCAGCTGAAAACGGACATTATTCCCGGTCTGCACCACCTGAAACCCGATTTCAGCAGTGGTAACGTCAGCTTTTATGAAGGCGATGACGGCATCGAGCTGGTATTGAAGGATATTCTGGCAACCGTCGCCCATCAGCCCGAGAAAAGCTATTCGGTGTTTTCCTCCAAATCCCTGCGGCAACACCTGTACCGGCCGTTTCCCAACTATACGACGCAACGTATACGGCAGAAGATCAGTGTTAAGGTGATCGCCCTGGGTGAAGGAGGTGAAGACGCGGAATATTCCGAACGGAAATGGATTCGCACCCAGGGCCAGCCGGATGCCAGCTATATCGCGATTTATCCCCCAAAAGTCGCCATGATCTCTCTGGCTTCCGAGAACTACCCGGTGGCGACGGTCATTGATTCTGTCGAAATCGCCACGGCCCAGAAGGTGATATTTGATACGCTCTGGCAACTACTCTGACCAAGTCCACAGAAATCTGGTGAAAATTGAGTTCAGAACGCCAATAATAAAAGAGCAAAAAACCATAACAAAAAGAAATAGTTAAGTAGTCAAATCACTACAGTAAAAAACAATAAACAACTTCATGGGTTGAACCAATACCAGCATTGGAGAGTCTTATTTATATGTATCAAAAGGAAATTAAGGAAAATCCACCATGGATCGTATCAGGCATAGCTTCCGTCAATCATCTCGAAGTCTTAAAAAAAATCCCTCAAAAACTGCCAAACCACCCAAAAAGGGCAAAGTAGCAAAAGCGGATGTTGAACCGCATAGCTCCCAAGGATCAACCCTTTCTACAGATAAGCAACCATTAACAGACTTTATTGGTGCTCGCGCAACGAAAAGCACACTAATCAGGATGGAGCAGGTCATACTTGCTGGTAAAGATACCACTCCACCACAACCTGAAACCTCACTGGAACCAATCTGTGAGCCTGAGACGAGCGCCCCTGAAGCGACTCCATCGTCTTCCCTCTCACATAAAGCATCCACAACTCAAACTCCCAACGCAGAACAACATACTCGAGTGGCCACTATTTTCACATTGAGTGGCCTGAAGAATACCCCTATACGAATGAAATTGATGAAGCCACTACAAAGGCTTACCCACATAATTTCAGCTGAAACGATCACTTACATTGAGAGTATTAAGGGGCAACCCTTACAGGATCTATTATCCCAGTGCAGTATCGGTGTTTGTCAACATAGTTGTCGCCCCAACTCAAGCCGCTTTCTTAAGTTGATCAGCTGAAGATCTGTCGGGATT
>NZ_BAABFL010000376.1:0-10828 GCF_039540975.1 Kistimonas scapharcae | reverse complement strand
AAGACTGAAATCTTCTCAGAAGATGGGTTATTAGAAAGGATTTCAAAACACTGGGTAAAACCACTTTTAAGCTAAACACCGCCGTACCGCACGAGTGTTTTGCTATATTGGTGCAGCTTGGGAATAAACTGTCGGTTAAAACGATTAATGCAAAGGGCTGCCTATTTATCCACATGAAGGCGGTTGAAGAGTGCGAGGATAAGCATGCTGATGACTGGCTGGAATGGCTGTTGGCACATCGCGTTTTTTTTGTGTCGAAAATAACAGAAGCTGCAGTAGCAAAGGTGAGTTTGGGAGAGTCTTCTGAGCGTGGTGAGGTACATCAATTTCAGGTCATACTCCCACCGCTATCCAACCACCTTGGATATTGTTCGTATAGGAAAAGAGGTATTGGTGTCATTCCATCATTTCTATGGGGGCAAGTGATTTTCGTTCCTACATTGCAAGCGACCGAATTCTTAAGGGGTATCCCTAACGTATTTAAAACACTGGATTTCGTGTCGATGTGTGAACAGAGTCGGGATTATTTTTCAAGTAATGCGAAATTTGAGGGAATACAGTTCCGCCGTAGGGTTGCTGAGATTGTATCTGAATTTAATGATTTTATTAAAAAGGAGCTTGGGCCAAAAATTAATGAACTCGTCCTCAAACGGCCGGCTCAAGGAGGGGGCGCTGAATCATCTGAAAAAGAGGATGTTGTTCCAGACGCTGACTCAAAAGAAAAGCCAGGATTTAGTGTTTGTCTGAGTGAGGAAGAAAGTGCGGCTCTTTTTCCTGAATGGTCTCTCTTTAGCCATGAAAAGCTATTCCTGAAATCTGTGACGGAATTTAGCGAAATGATGAGTCAAAGCGTAGATGATTTACAGAATTTACTATACAAATCAATATTTATTCAGGTTCTTAAAAAAGCAAGACAAGATCCCGCCCAGAGAGAGGTAAATATTGCCTATCAAGTACGTTGTGATTTGGAGGATGATGGCATTGAATCGGCTTTTGATAGTGGGATAAAACAGTTTGATCAGCGTTTTGAAGCGACAGTTATGGCTACAAACTACGATAAAACACCACAAGATCTTGGATCCAGATTTTCCTGTTTAAATAATCACGTGTTTCGCTATATCAATTATTTAATGAAAGTCGAGTTATATGAATGTGTAGAGAGGTTCAATACGCTGCTAGAGTGCTTCGGTGCCATTGATCAACAGGATGTCGGCTATTTTATGGGGTCAGCGGTGACCGCTTATCTTAATGGCGGAGAAGACTATCTACGTTGGGGTATGGGGATTCTGGATATTAAGGATTTTAAAAAGGAAGTAGATGATGAAGGCGATGATTATGATATGGTATTGGTCGAGGAAATTACGAAAAGATTTAGTCATGCACAAAGGATTTGCCGTTTTTTTTCGAATGTCAGCCATGAGAAAAGTGTTTTTTTGTCAAATCTAAGTCTGTATTCGCAAGAGTTTAATGAAGATGTGAGTAGGGTGACTATATCAAGCTTTATGCGTGACGTTGTCAAAAAAGAGCATGGTTGTTATCGATTGTCTGATCCAGATTGTGTCTGTGCAGAACCGTTGGGAGCCTCCTATCAAAAAAAGTTGTTTTGCTCAGGACTTATTCAGGCGATAAGACTTAGTGTTGAAGAAAATGAACCCGTTCAGGCATTTGTTTTTTTGATGTTGTCGCATGGCTATGATGATTTCTTAGATATGATTTCTGGATTTGTTGAGTTTTGTGAGAGACAGGGATAATCGCCCTTAGATGAACAAAGAAAATAATGATTTGAATACAAGCGATTGCGAAGGTTATTCGTTTAGCCAAAATACTGGTAGCTGTGCGGATTGTACTTAAATCAGGTTTGGGTCACAGCATTTATCAGAATGGTATACTGAGCCTATGCATTCTTAATGAGATATATCCAGACATGTCCGGAAAAGTTGTAAAGGTTGGCCGCCGCAATCGGTTGGCAGTGGTCAAGCAGGTGCCTTTTGGTGTTTATCTGGAAGGTCAGTTTGCTGACATTCTACTGCCCAAGCGGTATGTGCCGGAAGGTACGCAGATCGGTGATGAGCTTGAAGTGTTCGTTTATCTGGATTCAGACGACATCCAGATAGCGACGACGGAAACGCCCTTGGCACAAGTGGGCGAACTGGCCTGCCTGAAAGTGGTTGAGGTTAATGCCACCGGCGCCTTTCTGGATTGGGGGTTACCCAAAGATCTGCTGGTGCCTTTCAGCGAACAGAAACAACGCATGGTCAAGGGGCGCTCCTATATTGTTGCCCTGTACTTGGATGACCGAACCCGCCGGATTGTTGCGTCTTCCAAGGTGGATAAATTCCTGAATGACATGCCTGCCCGTTACCAGAATGGACAGCCGGTATCGCTCTTGATTGCAGACCGTACGGAAATTGGTTACACCGCCATTATCGAAGACTGCCACTGGGGGGTTATCTTCCATAACGATATCCATCAACCGATCCGTTACGGTGAGCGTCTCCAGGGTTTTATCAAGCAGGTGCGTCCTGATGGGAAAATCGACCTTTGCCTTTCCAAACCTGGTTTTGACAAAGGGGCGATGGCCGACCTGAGTCAACAGGTACTGGCGGCAGTCAGAGAGCATCACGGCTTTTTGCCGCTGAATGACAAAAGTGATCCTGTGCTTATCCAGAAACAGTTTGCTGTCAGTAAGCGTACTTTCAAAATGGCAATTGGGGCTCTCTATAAACAGCGTATGATTACCATTGAAAAGGACGGTATCCACCTGGTATCTTGATTTTTGACTTTGTGCGTATATGAGGTAGCGGTAATGGGCTACCTTATCGCACTCTGTGAGTGGTTTTTTATTTTTGTAATCAATAATTTTCTTATTATCAACCTGTTGATTCATAGCATTGATATATTCTACGTGTGAACTTGTTGTTGAGGTGTTTGTCTAAATACTCATGCTTTGTAGATGGAGGGTATTTATGGAAAACGCTATATTGCTAGGGTTGTGGAATATGATAGTCATGGCGATTCTTCACCCGCTATTTTGGCCTGTTGAACACTTTCCTGCTCTTTTATATCTCCCTGTTATTATTACTGTTCTTGTATTCCTTGTGACAATGTGGGGACTGGTTAGAAAAAAGAAATCCTGCTGGATTGGTTTTTTGGCTGCCTGGTTGGCATTGTTGTCATTGATAGGCTCTGCATATGCATGGGTTGAATCAGCTAGCTTATACTTTACTGTTCTATATCTTCTTATTAGTTTTCTTTCGATTGTTTCCTGTATTCGCCAGTGTTCTGCTTGCTCGATTGTAGTCTGGTTGAAGGATAAAGTTAAAAGATAAATTTGAATGTTTTTTGTTTTTGTGATTTTTTTTGAGTTTCTGTTGTCATCGTCAATGATTCAGATGTTTAAATTATATTGTTAATAATGGAGTATGTGAAAATGAAAAGGATTTTGTTTTTATGTACGGGTAACTATTACCGAAGTCGATTTTCAGAGGAATATTTTAACCATTATGCCCGTTTGACAGCGCTTCCCTACGAAGCATTTTCTCGCGCCTTGCTTCAGGATCTCAGCATAACCGGGAATGTGGGGAACATGGCGAAGACCGCGGTTAACACGCTGAAAGCATTAGGTATTCCTGTCAAAGGCCTGGAACGGCAGCCGCAGAGCCTGACAGAGCAAGATATTATGGATGCAGATATCATCATTGCAATGGATCAGGCAGAGCATCAACCAATGCTTGAAAAGTGTTTTCCCTCCTATTCTCAGCTTGTTCATTATTATGCCGTTAAGGATGTCGACCAGATGCCGGCCTCGGAA
Organism: Kistimonas scapharcae; assembly: GCF_039540975.1. Classification (NCBI taxonomy): domain Bacteria; kingdom Pseudomonadati; phylum Pseudomonadota; class Gammaproteobacteria; order Oceanospirillales; family Endozoicomonadaceae; genus Kistimonas; species Kistimonas scapharcae. Next base: position 7,017 of record NZ_BAABFL010000376.1, on the reverse strand, counting down.
GCTTTGAAGGCATTAGGTCAGATACTGGATGAATTACTCTCTGAGTTAACCAAAAAGAAATACGTTTAATCGATTCCTTGTTGTAGCGGCACACTTCATTTTTAATGCTATACGACTGAACATCTAGGCTGGTTTTTAGTAGGCTCTCACCTTGAGAAATCCAGGGTCAGATTGTGAATCATCCTGCTTCAAGTCATGTGATAGATTCTCACAGTCATTCCCGGTAACACCGGTCATGACTGCGGGTCTTCACATAATTTGCAGAGCGTTAGAGATTCTTGATCTTCTCAAACTCCTCTGGGCTGTATTTCTTCTCGGTACTGCGGGTGAGGTCGGTCATCAGCTGGGATTTCAGAGTCCGGGCCTTGTCCAGCGTACGGCTTAGCAGACCATTGGAGTAGTCATTGGCAAACTGGATGGCCATGGCGGGATCCTGTTTGTACATGATCTTGAGCATGCTGTTGATGTAGGGCTGGGAATTGACATACTGCCCTTCCACCTGATCCCACACCGAGCGAACAACCGGTGCGTACTTCCCGTCCATCACGTGTTTGTTGGTCAGAGTGCCCAGGCTGCGGTAGGTCCACCAGGCGGACTGGTCATCGTATTGGTCCGTCCCCACCGTGTAAGCGGGGGGGATTTCATCCATGGCGTTAAAGATCGGGACGAAAGCGGTGTCCTCAACGGTACCCACGGTTTGCCAGATCACGGCAGACAGCTCTTTCGGCATATCAGGGTACATTTCGATGATATGGCTTTCTGCCTGGCGGTCGATGCCGATGGGGCGCTCAGATTTGCCTTCCAGTGCGGTGCCTTTGTAATCCGCCCGCAGTACCTTGGCCACATCGAGTACGCTGATTTTTTCATCCGGTTTCATAAAGAGCGGATATTGCGCCTGACGGGGCTTCTGCTTGATGGAAGGTGTCAGCAGTTGCTGGCCGAGCCATTCCCGGTCAATGTTGTAGGGGTCGTTGATGACTCCGAACGCCTTGGCGAAGTTAAAGGATTTTCGATCCGGATTTTTCAGCAGGTTGTGCTTTTTAACAAAGTCGTAGACGCCACGGGAGGCCATGACATTCTGCTTGTCATTCAGGTCGACGCCGTGGATACGCAGGCCATTCGCCATGATCAGGTACTGGTCGTCGGGTACCCGCACTGCCATCCAGTGATGGCCGGAACCGATTTCCATGTACCAGATCTCATCCTTGTCAGAGAACTGGATGCCGTTGCCTTCGCCGGCACCGTATTGCTCTACATAGTGCCCCAGCAGCTGTACCGCTTCACGGGCACTCTTGGCCTGAGGCAGGATCAGGGTGGGCATGACTTCTTCAATGATGCCGGTTTCTACCAGTGGATCAGCTGCCTTGGCCTTGTCGTTGACTTCGGCGCTGGTGGTAGAGGACATCGCGACGTTGTATTCATTGACGCCCCGTTCCTCGAACACCTTGCCGTCATTGGAGTCCTGATAGGCGTCCCAGTCTGCGATGCTGGTGTAACGATAGGCGATCTCGGGTGCAGGCACCTTCAGGCCATTGGACAGGGTCCATAGGGTGCCGTCTTCGATGGTCTGTCGCGGATGCACGACCATGTGCTTGGCCCAGTTGTTGATGGAGAAATCTTCGTTGCGGGCAATGATCAGGGCGCCGCTGGCCGAGGCATTCTTGCCGACAGCAACGGCGGTACAGGCCTGGGCAGTCGGTACCATGATGGCACTGGTAATGGCAACTGCGAGGACTTTCTTGCTGAACGTAGTCATGGAGATTGCAGCCTCCAGATGGCGTTGTGATGAATGAGGAGTCTGGCGGACAGGGGTGGGTAAATCACCAGGGTGGTCGGCAGGCGACCGGTGATCCATCTGTTATCATCGGCTGTCGTCAGGGTAGACCCTGAACTCGGGGTGTGGACAGCTATCCCTGTTCCGGATGGGGGCAATCTACGCGGTCTGGGAGAGGATGTTGTTGATTTGTATCAACGGATGATTGGACGGCAGCGAAAGGCTGGGGAGGACTGGTATTTGCACTGATTGGGTATAGGCTGAGTGGCATATCAATAATACTCGCCACCAGAATCAGAGTCATCTATGAGTACCGTGCTGTTACGCTATCGTTACGCTTGGTTGTTATTTTTTGTCGTTTTTACCATTAAAGAGGGACGCGCATTGGAAACCAAAGACTGGGGACAGGCTTGGTTGGAGGGGCAGACCGGTTTTCATCGTGATGATGTCAATCCGTTGCTTGTCGACTACTGGCCCACGCTGGCGGCGGATGGAGATGAGTCTGTCTTGATCCCACTCTCAGGGAAAACGGTTGACATGATCTGGTTGGCCCGGCAACACCGCAACGTGTACGGGTCAGAGCTGGTGGAACGGGCGGTTGCGTCGTTTTTCGCAGACAATACCCTGCAACCCGTGACGACTCAAACGGATACCCATGTCTGGTGGAAGGCCGAGAATATTACGGTTATCCAGGGGGATTTTTTCATGATACCCGCCGGGAGTCTGATGGATGTCACGGCATTCTATGATCGGGCTGCGTTAGTGGCTTTGCCGTCCGAACAGCAGCCCGACTATGTGGCAACGATGATGGCCATGGCGCCGGCGCTGAAGCATGGTCTGCTGATCACGTTGGACTATGCGCCGGTACTGGCTGGAGGACCGCCCTACGCTGTCAGCCCGGATACGGTCTATTCGCTCTATGGGGAATGGTTTGATATCAAGTTACTGGGCTCTGCCCCGCCCGAAAGAATTCCCTCACGCATGGCGGGAGCTGATGTCTCTTCTTTGGTTGAGCATGCATTTTGGCTTACCCGAAAAGCCTGCGCCTGCTGAGCGAGTGAACTGTTCAGTTTGACAGGTAGTCAATCACACAGAAGAGGTCTGGCAGTATTTTGCAGGCCTTTTCCTGTACATCACTGTCTGGTGTGTTCAGGTCGGGGATCATGATGCTGTGGCAGCCAGCCGCCAGTGCCGAACGCATGCCAGTATTTGAATCTTCCAGTGCCAGGCAGGTGGAGGGCGTTGTCCCCAGTCGTTGTGCTGCCAGCTGGTAGGCGTCAGGTGCTGGTTTGGGGCGGTCGATCATTTCTCCTGAAACGATGATTTGAAAGTAATTTGTCCACGGGTAATGTGCCATCACTCGGTCAATTTTGGCCTGGTGAGCCGATGTGACCAACGCCATGGGAATCTGACGTTCATGCAGGAGGTTCAGGAGCGCCTGACTGCCCGGCTTACAGTCAATGCCAGCGTTCCACCCCTCTGTTTCCCGGGTAGCCAGCTGTTCCTTGAATGCGCCTAAATCAAATCCGTTGCCGCCCAGTGCCTTGATCAGCTGAAAACAATCTGTCAGACGGATGCCGATGAATTGTTGGTAGACCGCATCGTTAAGATCAATCTGGAAATCTGCGGCCGTTGTCTGCCAGATACGCTGGTAGAAACGTTCGGTATCAATCAGGGTACCATCCAGATCCAAAAGAACGGCGGCGGGCGTAAGAGGCATGGCAGAGTGTCCCCGGTTATTCTGTAGCGGGGATTATCGGTTTTGAGGGCGGGTTGACTCAAGACTGTGACGGGATTTTGTGATTTACGGTAACGCCCCCCCTCGCGAGTATGGCATGATCAAAAGTACTAATAACAGCAATAACAATGATGCCGAGATGATCGCCTATACCGCCGGAACCCGCTTTCCGCTGTTTGATGATTATTCTGTTGGAATTCTTGATGACCAGGCGTTCCTCCCGCTGCTGGAGCAGTATCGAGCCCAGGTTTTTGCAAACACTTTGACGTTTTCTGCCTGGGAAGCCTTGAATGCGGGGGAACAAAAAGCGCTGAAAACCTGGCAGCAGCATGCTGACAGCCTGGTACGACTGAACCTTGTGCTCTACCAGGGTGATACCTTTATCGGCTGGAGCTGGGGGCGACAGCTGGATCAGGAAACCTTTTATATGGCCAGCAGTGCGATTTTGAAGCCCTGGCGTCGGCGCGGCATCTATTCTGCATTACTGCGCTGGCTGCTGACGCAGTTGAATGCGCAGGGGGTGCAGATTGTTCGCAGCCGCCATCTGGCGACCGACAATGCCATTATCATTCCCAAGCTGAAAGCCGGCTTTGTCATGACCGGGATGGAACTCTCCGATGTCGCCGGTACCTTGGTGCAGCTCAGTTATTTCTTCAATAAACAACGACGCAAGATACTCGATTTCAGGGCCGGTTTCCGGCTGGAAGACCGGGGGCTTCTGGAACATTTGTCGCTGTAATCCTTGTCCCATGTCAACTCAGGGTGTTTTTTCAGGGGGCTATAATCATCTTGTCAGGTGGTTTACCTGGAATCACAACAAGAGAGGAGCAGGCTATGTACGAGAAAATCTGGTTAGCAGGTCTGGGCGCTTATGCCCGTTCCGAGAAAAAGGGTCAGGAAGGTAAGGCTTTCTTTGACGAGCTGGTGGTTGATGGCGAGAAAGTGCGCGATCGCGCCAGTGAAAAGATTGATGAACTCAAAGGCAAGGCTAAAGACAGCATTGGCGAAGTGGTCGATAAGGTGCGCGATATCCTTAAACTGGAAAAGGATAAGGATACTGAAGAGCTGTCCCGACAGATTGAAGCACTGAGCAAAGCCGTCAGTGAACTGGCTGCGGTTGAAAAGAAAGCCGCACCTGCGAAGAAGTCCGCCTGATTATTCAGGGCTGAACGAGTTCTAATCACAAAAAAAGCTGCCTAAACAGGCAGCTTTTTTTGTATCGGTTGTTTTTTACCACTTAGCGTAGTGCTCTTCTGTAAAACCGTACTGATCACAAATAGTGATCACTTCGCCATCCGTGGTGGTCAGCGTCCCGTTGTAACGACCAAACATCTGACTGAAATTACTGGCCATAATCAGGAAATTGTTTTTTTCCGCCTGGCAGCCTTCTGGCGTGAATTTAAGGTCTACTTTGCCATCACCGGAAGTCACATGCCAAGTGTCGTGCAGATTAGCCGGATCGTAATCAAATATCAGGGTATCAACCTTGTTAAGGCTGCCATCGACCCAGAAGCAGTTTTCGGTATAGCTGGTCTCATTGACACCGCAGGCGCCATTGAGGCCAATCACACGTCCATCGTCCAGTACGCCGGAGAAGCAGGACCAGTTCCAGAAGCAGCAACGGCGCAGGTAACCGGCTGTCCAGTCCAGGGTGGCGCAAGCGTTGACGGTCTCCAGGTCAAAATTGCCCAGCGAACTACGGATTTCACCCCGACAGCGCACACCGGCGACTTTCTGGGTGAAGGCGAAGCCGGTGAGGTCTGCCGGCGTACAGATGCGCATGGGGGAGAAATTCTGCTCAGAATAATCCATATCAATGGCTGTGCCGTCCTTCAGGCGAACCGTCAGTTCCCGGAGTCCGGTCTGCGGATTGATTGCCATGTGGATCTCATTGGCACCGGAGCGAAACAGCCAGGCGCCGTTGTCCGGGCTCAGACTAGTTTTGTGGAAGCCACCAAATCCCGGTGCCTTGAACTGGTAGTTTTTGAAGGCGCGTGTTTTGGGGTTATACAGGTAGAGAAAGGCGACAACGGCCAGACGGGTGTCCACAATGGCACAGCCGGCAATGATGTCCGGGCTGATGATGGACATAAACTGAAACTGGTTGAAGCCAAACCAGCGGCGTAGTTTGCCCGCTTTTTCCCCCATCGGGGTTTTCAGGTTGAAATCCCGGTAATTAACCGTGCCTACCGGTTGCTTGAAAATCCCCGTCCTGACCCTGCCGCGGTCATCAATCAGATCCATTACTGCGTCGTTCATTATCAGTCTTGTCTGTTGCGAAAGAACCCGAAGCCAGTGTCCGGGTTGATGATTGTTATCGTTGGTTAATCCAACAGTCTTAGAATCGCTCAGCGGCATGGTTGAGAATATGCACAACCATGGCGATGGCATGAGGGATCACCTGTTTGGCTACACGCACCCGATCATTGTGATCCTGACTGCTCAGTACGATACCACCATTGACATAGGAATAGGCACCGCCCTGGGTCAATAACGGACGAATTTCCGGGTTGCCGGGAATAGGCGGCGTCAGGTTCAGCAAGGCCTGTTCCACCAGTGTCGTTTCATTGAGCTTTTCCTGGTCGTAATAATCTTCCACCCAGCCTTCCCAGCCGGAGTGATTATGGTCGGATGTCGTCCAGGTGTGATGGGGTTGCAGGAGGTCTGTGGTGTGCAGGGTGAAGCCGAGGGTTTGAATGGTCGGCTGGCGCCAGAACTCGTTGTACCAGTACTGTCCCAGGTTATCGATGGGCTGGAACGGGATTTTCTCAAAATCCTTATACATGGATTTGCTGGAGTAGCTGCCCTGGCGGTAGTTGGCTTCGGTAATGCCATAGCTGTTGTATTCGGAGTCCTCGCTGCCGAACCAGCCCGCCATGCCACCGCGGCCATCATCCAGGTGGTCGCCGACCAGCCAGGTGGCGGCCATATTGTCGATGGCGCCCCACACTGTTAGCTGATTGTAGTTGTAACCGCCAAAATCATTGCCGTGGCTATCCGGCCCCCGGGTATGATTTTGAAAGTGCCAGTAGGAGGTGTAGGAGACGATTGAAGCGCCCAGTCCCCAGACCGGCGCCCTGACACAATCGCCGGTGATCGCGCCACACATATAGGTGTCTTCGAAATCATCGACATCAAAGGCACTCTGTCCCAAATAGTCGGCCAGCTGGTCGATGGTGATCCCGGCTGCTTGTGCTACTGACTGGAGTTGGACAAAAGCCGTTGTATCGGGATTAGCGGCCATGTAATTGACGGCGTCAATGACGATTCGTTTGTGCGTCGGTTGCGTGAAAGCATGGACATCAGTCGTGGCGCAGACCAGCAGTCCGGCGACTGTGGCGGAGGTAAATAGACGGTTCATGGAATTTCCTGTCTGACTTTTTATTGTGTTTTATTATATTTATTAGTAAGTGGTTACTATTGACCTGAATCCGTGAGTTCTTGATTTACCTGGCAATCAATCGGGTCAATCTCTTAATTCCAGGTGACCGGGTTAATCAGATTT
>NZ_BAABFL010000375.1:0-10709 GCF_039540975.1 Kistimonas scapharcae | reverse complement strand
TTTGCCTGAAGAGCACAGGGGACGCTCTCTTCATTCAATTTAGCCTTACTTCTTCAGATCGTTAAGCGGGAGTTAAGGAGCCCGGTGTGCGCAGTACTCTGGTAATATCACAAACATTCGGATCACCACCAGTCAATCGATTCAGCCTTTTCTGAATAGCTTTGAACACCTTCTTTGGAAAGTTGGTTTCCACAAATATGTACAGATGGAATCTACCGGGGCTTGTTTCCACTATTGCGTGCGGCTCAATGCCGATATCACCTAAGGCGGTCAACCCATCATTCAATGGTACAGTGTCAATATCAACCACTAGCGTGCGTACTTCTGTGATATGCTCACTACTTCGCCCTTTGAGATCGGTCTTATTAATGCAGTGGGCGACGCATGCACCTTGATCATTAAGTCTTTTGGCCTTTTGCATAACTTCATCGTAGTGCCCATGAAAAATATCAGGCCGTACCATACAGCCATGCTTTTCGGGGAATACATTGATTGTAAGAACCGGATTTTCTTCTCCGGTAAGATTTTGAAAGAACTGCAGTGTGAGATCTGGCTTTTCGACAGGTACCTTGACCATAATTAATCTCCTTATATTGTGGTCGTTGTGAAAATCATTGTCTGGAGCAGTTCGAAGGCGTAAAGCCTTCGAACTCGTTGCATGGCGTCATTGATCACCAAACACCTCATCATTCGCCGGTCCTTCCTTTTCCGACATCCAGCGCATGACATCTTCCAGACGCCAAACTACATGACGGGGAGATATGTGCACTGGTTCCGGAAATTCACCGAGCTGGATCAGCCGGTATATGGAAGACTTGCTGTAATGGGTCAACCGCATGACCGTCTTCAGCTTTATCCATTTGGTGTAGATGAGCGACTCACTGGGGCTTCCATTGGGAAGACTTGCCGCCAAGTCTTCCAACTCGTTTGCATCCCTGCATACAACGCTAATGGGGATGGTGGGTTTTTTAGCCATAGGTTTTCTCCGTAACATGGCTCATTATTTTTATGCCAACACCTCCTAGGCATACCGCCCATTTCTGGTCTGACTAAGACCTGCTGGAAATGAGATACTTTCATAATATAGCCTGGGGGAATATTTTTCAACGGAAGCACCTTATTTTTAGTTTTTACAAGGCGCTATGACTGATTATTTGTGAGGGAAAAACTCATTTAACCCTTAATAATCAGAGAGTTAAAGATATCGTCTCAGTAGAGAAATTGATGAACTGGAGCAATGAACGAAAGCTCATCTCTTAGAAGACATGTCGGGGGAGTACTATCCTGGAAAAGAATTCTAAATTTTTCGCCAGTGAGATAATCGAGACCGTTTTCAGCCATCTTACATAGTAAGAAGCCACCGTCGCCCTTTTTCATACGCACCGCATAGAGATTTTGAGTTGGGATAAATCCAGGTACTAATACCGCATATTTAGGGGCACCAAATTGAAACGGGGTATCTTGGTCAATGGCTATTGCAACAGACGACTTATTACCTGAAGTAATCTCCACTAAAATTTCAGTTGGTATAGAGCCGCTTAATGAGCCTATTACACTTATTAGCTGAGGCTGCTCTACAAATATTCTTTCAAAATATTCATCATTTGGCTCAATATCGTAGACACTACAGCCCAAAGCTTTGGAGAACATAACCATGGCTTCATAGTTGAGTGGGATAGCCCCCATCAAGTATTTCGCCACAGATGACTGCTTCATATTAAGCATTTCGGCTAGCCTTACCTGAGTCAATCCATGTTCTTTTTTCTTTTGACTATATATGGTTTTTAGTCGAGCAGCCCGAGCCTTCTGGACAGATTTATCCAGTATTTTCGTATTTCCAGTCTTCTGCTTTTCCATAGTGAACAGCTTCCCTTTAAACCTCACATAGTCGGTAATAATCAGCTAAGTCGTTACACCCGCTCCAGATGATACTCACCCAACTTATCAACCAGATACCCCTGAAAATAATACCGTTCATAGATAAGCTGTAATACTTCCCCTGGCACCTGGGCATCAAACATTTTTGCCACATGAGGCGGCTCTGCACAGATATGATCGATAAAGTCAGCCCAGAGCTGGAATGCCGTCCGAATCACCTGTGTCTGCCTCGCCTGGTTATACACTCGTGACATACCTTCCCTGCTGTGGCCTGTAACAGCCGTCGTCACACCGTCAGGCGTACCAAGATTACCCAGCTGAGTTTCCAGCGTCCGCCGGAAATCATGGTTGTTCCGGTTGGTAATACCATAATGAGCCCGGTATCCATTGACCTTGGTGCGCCAGTATCGAGTGCTCATATGGCCCGTGTCAGGATTTCTCCGCCAACGTCCTCGATCATTGTATTCCCGCTTGGCTCCAAATACATGGGTCTTGTTACTGAACCGCTCAATGCAGACCTTCATTACCTGCTGTAACTGGCGAGACATAGGAATACGGAAATCCTCCCCTTCGCCCTGATTCAACACGGCTTGCTTGTTCTTTTTCAAACGCTCTGCCGGAATTGTCCAGATACCGGTGTCGAAGTCGAATTCACGTATCTGTGCGCCAAACAACTCCATACAACGAACACCTGACAGAATAAGGGCCTTCATGCTCAGCATGGCGTTATCAGGTAGCGGGCAACCGTCTGGGTTCAACAGCAGCATGCGCAGCTCCTCCATCGAGTAGAACTGCTTGCGAACACGATTTCTTCGTTTTATGCCCAGATGCGCAAAGGGGTTACTTTTAACCTTGAAGTTGCTGATACCCCACTCCCACATACTCGAAGCAAAACGTGCCACATCGGTCCGGGTTTGCAGGGTTTTCTCTTTTTCTATCCGCACCAGCATGTTCTTTACAGCATGATCGGGCACAGAACTGGCGGGGTAATCCTTCAGCGCTGGCAGTACATAGCCCTTGATCCGGCTTTGGTACGGAGCCTTATGCTTGATATTGGGTTCCACATGAGCGTCCCAGTAATCATCAACCAGCTTACTGACGGTGTAGATAGCTCCACTGACAACCTTTCGCTGCTCGCCAGTCGCTCGGGTAATTAAATCGTCTAATACTTCAGGGTCTTTCAGATCCAGGCCGTTACTACGGGCTGCCTTGGCCATGAGGTGGATACGTCTTGCATCAGAGAGGGTGCGGGCAGGATAATCGCCATATTCGATGCGCGACATTTTGCCTTCCCTGAACGTATCCACATATCGCCAACTGAACGCCTTTCGACCTGAGGGAAATACCCTGACCGTAAGGCCGGTGCTGCCATCGGCCAGTGTGTACTCAGTCTCATTCGGTTTGGCATTGCCAAGGGCAGTGTTAGATAATGGCTTTTTTGTACGTCCCATGATTTCTCCCTTCCGTCGTCCTAGTCGGAAGTCCTTAATATATCATGTACAGGTCATATTTTGGGCAAATTTGGGCAAACCCTTGGGCAAAAAAATCCTGGATTCAGTAGGAATTCGTGAGACTAACAGGGACTTGGCGGGACTGTTGAGGCTAACATAAAGAAAACAGCTTTTTGTTTATTATCAATAGGTTAGATGCTAAAAAGTCTGTATTTTAAGGTGATTTTAAGAGAATTCTGAAATGGCTCAATACGTTTACACCATGAACCGGGTGAGCAAAGTCGTGCCACCCAAGCGCCAGATCCTGAAGGACATCTCCCTGTCCTTCTTCCCCGGCGCCAAAATCGGCGTACTGGGGCTCAATGGTGCCGGTAAATCCACCCTGCTGCGCATCATGGCCGGCGTTGACACCGAATTCGACGGTGAAGCCCGCGCCCAGTCCGACATCAACGTGGGCTACCTGCCCCAGGAACCGCAGCTGGATCCTGAAAAAACCGTCCGCGAAGTGGTTGAGGAAGCCCTGGGCGAAGTAAAGGAAGCCCAGCAGAAACTGGAGGAAGTCTACGCCGCCTATGCCGACCCGGACGCGGATTTCGACAAGCTGGCTGCCGAGCAGGCCCGTCTGGAAAACATCATCCAGGCTGCTGACGCCCACAACCTGGACCGCAAGCTGGACGTCGCCGCCGATGCCCTGCGCCTGCCCGAGTGGGATGCTGTGGTGAAAAACCTCTCCGGTGGTGAGCGCCGCCGTGTGGCCCTGTGCCGCCTGCTGCTCGCCAGCCCGGACATGCTCCTGCTAGACGAACCGACCAACCATCTGGACGCTGAATCCGTCGGCTGGCTGGAACGGTTCCTGTGCGAATACCCCGGCACCGTGGTTGCCATCACCCACGACCGTTACTTCCTGGACAACGCCGCCGGCTGGATCCTGGAACTGGACCGTGGCGAAGGCATCCCCTACCAGGGCAACTACTCCTCCTGGCTGGAGCAGAAAGAACAGCGTCTGGAAATGGAACAGAAGCAGCAGGACGCCCGCCGCAAGGCCATGGAGCACGAACTTGAGTGGGTGCGCTCCAACGCCAAGGGCCGTCAGTCCAAGAGCAAGGCCCGTCTGGCCCGGTTCGAGGAAATGCAGTCCCAGGATTTCCAGAGCCGTAACGAAACCAACGAAATCTACATTCCACCCGGTCCGCGTCTGGGCGACAAGGTCATCGAATTCAATAATGTCACCAAGGGCTTTGGTGACCGTCTGTTGATCGACGACCTGAGTTTCAGCGTACCGAAGGGTGCGATTGTCGGCATCATCGGTGGTAACGGTGCCGGTAAGTCCACCCTGTTCAAGATGATCATGGGCCGCGAGCAACCGGATTCCGGCAGCATCGAAACCGGTGACACCGTCAAGATCGCTTTCGTCGAACAGATGCGCGACGAAATGGACAACAAGAAAACCGTCTGGGAACTGGTGTCCGAAGGCTCTGACATCCTGCGTATTGGCGGCTATGAAGTCCCGTCCCGCGCCTATATCGGCCGATTCAACTTCAAGGGCGCTGATCAGCAGAAGCGTGTCGGTGAACTGTCCGGTGGTGAGCGCGGTCGTTTGCAGCTGGCCTGCACCCTGAAAGAAGGCGGCAACGTGCTGCTGCTGGACGAACCCTCCAACGACCTCGACGTGGAAACCCTGCGCGCCCTGGAAGAAGCCATGCTGGCCTTCCCCGGCTGTGCGATGGTGATCTCCCACGACCGCTGGTTCCTGGATCGGGTAGCCACTCATATCCTGGCTTACGAAGGGGATTCCAAGGTGACCTTCTTCGAAGGGAACTACACCGAGTACGAAGCCGATCGCGTTGCCCGCCTGGGTCCTGACGCCGCCGGCCCGCACCGGATCAAGTACAAACGTATCGATGCCTGATTTCGAGCATTAAATACGTTTACAAGAGGCAGCTATCTCATTTCAAGGTAGCTGCCTCATACACTGATACGACGTTACTTTATGCTGTGCTACTGGATGATGACTCGGCTTACATTCATCATACGTAATCACAGGATTCGTATTCGCGCTATACATGGTATTGAAAAGGCAGTCAGTCACATCTTCAAGGGTACATCCAGAGCTGCTGTCTGAATCGTATATATAACTATTTATAACAAGATATGAATCATGCGGCATGAACTCTCCAGCACCTGGAAATGTACAGACGCTTTCTTGATTGTGACGTCTATTCTTGCCCATCGTTGAATATTTATGCTGCTGTTCAAGTGCTGAGCGAATTTGATACTTAAGTTCAGCAAACCCTATGATGTCGGGTGTTACTCTCGATAGCGTTGCATTAATGGTTGGGTCTAGCACCAGTGTATTACCACTATCTGCATGCTCAAAAACGAGATAGGCATGAGCTACCATTTTAGGAATCGAAGCCTTATCATCAGACTCAAAGTATTTAGAGGTAAATAAGCCTATCGCTGGCTGGTTTAATGACGTTTTTCTACCTCCATGCTTTTAGATAAGCCATAACCCTGATGGATTCCTGTTTTTCTGAACCGGCGCCAGTATCACTATCTATTCCTGTTCTGAATATCAAGCTGTGTTGTTCGCATCATAAATTGATGTTTAATACTGATTTAAAAGAGAAATTTTAACCGCTGATACCCACCACACCATACTTTCAATGAAATCCACACTACAAACAAGCAAATGACATAAAGCATAAAATCTACACCTCACTATTTATCAAACAAACACAAAAAAACAGCGGACTGCTGATAACAGTGCTGCATCTAAACTATACTTTCGCAATATAAAAACAAAAAACGACCCCAAAAAATCAATTCTTACAGCTAGCAGTAATGAATGAATTATTTATAGAATCGCTTATGGCACTGTGGAAAACCAAGTCAACCTGGTTGCCCACACTAGGTTTCTTGCATCTTGGATTATTCTTTTACACAAAAAACAAAATAAAAAAAAGCCTATTTTCAATAACACTCGCACTACTCTACTTATTTTTAATCGGACCAATCATGGAAATCATTCCATTATTAGCCGTAGATTCCTTTCATGAAGCAAATCACTTTTCCATCAACGAAGCATTTTTCTGGCTAAAAACCATCATATCCACAGCATCAGCGACTGACTGGCAATACACAAAACTATGGATTACAACCTACATCATCTATTTCTCACTCTGGTATATTTGCTGGGTGATAACACATAAAAAAAATGGGTTTCAAAAAGCCTATTACTCATTAAAAATTCTAACGATTATTTCACTCACTGCTCTATTACCCATATCATCCATCAGCACTACAGCCCAAGCCGTCATTAGAAGCACGACCTTTCAAAAAACATTACAGAACAATTTTCATGACAGCGCATTAACCACAACCGTTGAAACCGCCTCTAAGGGTACATCCGTCTTCCTTTATATCGGTGAAAGCACTTCATCAATGCACATGGGAATATATGGCTACCCCAGGAAGACGACACCAAAGCTGGAAGGGTTTAAACGGGAGAACCCGCATTTTATTGTGGGTCAAAATGTGTGGTCAACGCATACGCATACTACGCCGTCTATCCTTGAGGCACTGAGCATCCCCGCCAATAAAAAAAGTTTGATTGGTAACACACCGATTTATGATAGAAAGCAAATTCCTCTACCGAGCCTGTTAAAAAGCATTAATATCAACACCTACCTTTTCAGCAACCAGAGTAAGTCAGGCACATGGAATCTTGCGACTTCCATCATATTTAAAGACGCTATAGAGCACTATTCCAACACAGCTACGGCTAATCTTGGGAACCTCAGCCACTTTCTCGACAGGGACCTCGATCATACTTACCTGAAACAGGTTATAACGCAGAAAATACCTGCAATGGAACAGGACGATCTTGCTTTTTATGTTTTCCACTCATATGCCGGCCATGGTCACTATAAGCGCTTTATCCCCACTTCATTTCATACGCCAGTCGACAGTTATTTTTCCAACATCGATCATGAAGGAATTGTTGGCTCAAGGATAAAAGCTGACCTGCTGGATATGATCGAATCCTACGACAGCGCCATTTCATACATTGATTCCAACATATCCACAGCTTTGAACTACGTAAAAAAGCAAACTGCTCCTATGATATTTGTCTACCTATCAGATCATGGCGAATCACCTTACTCAGGGAGAGGACATGACTCATCTAGATTTTTACCAGAAATGGCTCAAATACCTTTCTTTGTGTATTTTAATGATGCTGCTGTCCAAGAAAACCCTGACTTATTTTCGAAAACAAAAAAGCGTTTAGAGAACAATATATTTTCCACACTGTCACAACTGCCCGATACGATCCTTGAATTTTTAGGTATTCATATTCATAAAATAGCTGATGGTACAACTCACACGCCTTGCCAAATAGGTGTAGGCAACTGTAACCATAAAGACATTCTTATCAGGAATTTCGGGGCTGGCTATGGCTCAATCCGAACCCGCATAAGTACAGACAATCACCATAGAGACCTGACAGATGATGCAACAAAACACAACATTCTACTAAGAGAATTTTCTGCCAATGATATTGGCATTTGCTATCATCGATCTAACTCCATAGCCAAGGCATTAAGAGGAGCCGCATTAACCAATTGTCTGGAAATAGACATGATCATAACAAACAATCGTACCATAATAACCCATCCTTCCATTCCCCCTGTTGGAATATCCCTAGAAAAGATTGCAAAAATAGTCAAAACACAAAAAAACAAAAGAATGAGTCTCTGGATAGACGCAAAAAACATTAATACCCTTGATAATTGCAAAACTATCGAAAGGGAGCTATCAAAAAATTTATACTCTGATATTCACACTTTGGTAGCATTCCCTTCCTCATCAATAGAGGAGGGGGATGATCTGACTCCCTGCATCGAATCACTCAACCAAAAAGGGTTTTTCACATCCTATTACATTCCTACAAATATAGGATCCGAATGTTCAACAAGTATTAGCAATGGTCATTCTCCATCTGAATCAGAAGCCTGTATGAAGCTGAATAAAATTTTAAATCATTCAATCTTCAAACAATGGTTCACAGATATTTCTTTTGATTATCGAGCATGGACGGCCATAAGCAGCATTCCTGCTGCGCAACATTTCAAATGGAACACTTGGCATATCAAGGTAGAAGACGTCCACAATCTTCCTCTTGATCGCTTTAGGCTAGTGATGCCTGAAAATACAGATATCAATACACGTTAAGTAACAAACAACAAGAATATTTTTCTTTTGCTGTTTATTTCTTTTCGCCCTGGTTGACATACACCGAGTCAGGCGACACGCCATGAAACCACCCATGCTCAACGGACTTATATTCAGCCAGAGTGCAATGTTCCCGACTAATGCTGTAACGGCTCGACGAGGCCATCCAGAAAACATCCACAACCTGCTACCGCCCACCACTTGCCAAGCCATCATCGCTTACGTGCAAGCATGATACCATCAGCCAGTGGCAGTAAAACCATATCCACCCGGTCATCCTGATGAATTTTCCAATTCATCGCCTTGAGTGCGTCAGTATCCGCATCACCGCCCTCTTCAGCGACACGACCACTCCATAACATGTTATCGAGAATAACCAGGCCACCAGGGCGCAACAGCTTCAGGCAGCACTCATAGTAATCGTCATAGGACGATTTATCAGCATCAATAAATGCCATATCAAACGTGCCGGCTTCGCCATCCGCCAGTACGTTATTCAGGGTTTCCAGCGCGGGCGCCAACTGCAGGTTAATTTTTCCATCAACACCGGCAGCCTGCCAGTAACGCCTCGCAATAGCCGTAGTGTCAGGATTGATATCGCAGGCCAGGATATAGCCATCGTCAGGCAACACATCAGCGATAGCAAGAGAGCTATAGCCTGTAAACACACCCACCTCAATAATACGGCGCGCATTGACCAACTGGACCAGCAATGCCATGAATTGCCCCTGTTCAGGCGCAATCTGCATAATGAAATCTTGCCGCTGCGCTGTTTCAGTCCGTAACCGGGTTAATACATCAGATTCTCTACAGCCAGTTTCTATGAGATATCGCCCAAGCTGCTCTGTCATCTGCAACGTTTTATTACTCATACGCTCCTCAGGTATTCCTTATCTCTCACTCTGATTAATTAAACAGAAAAGACAACCGGATTGTTATAACAATCGCTGGAATGACAGTGCTAAATCACGTTCTACCCATTGAGACACTTATACAGGAGAACGTCATGGCATCAGCAGCTAAGGGCACGGTGATAGGCCTGCCATCAATGAGTGACACGCAAAGATCAGGCAAAGACCTTGCCCCACATCCAGAAGTGACAATCAAAAGCTATATGAACCAAGGCCTGCCCCCCCTGGCAAGATCCCACAGCAACCCACTGATTCAAGATCGAAACACGAAAATCTTGCCAAAATCCTACTATGAAGCGATGCAGGAATTTACGGACCGCGCTAACCAATACGCAGAAAACGCTCAACAACCTGGTAGTCACAAACGATGTGCAGGCAAGGTGGCGGAGCTCAGTGACATTTCTGATGGCGGTTTAAATGGTGAATCATTAGCAATGCGCGGCTTCCTGATATACGAGGGAGAACCTGACACCATTAAAACGTTAGTCAGCCTGACAGGCGGCCTGCACGGCTCTGAAGCGAGAATTGCCATTAAGACCCAATGTGATTTGATACAAAGGCTTTCTGAAGGTGAACAGCAACTTCCAGCCAATACAGCGATATTATTTATTCCAGCTGTCAACCCGTGGGGCGCATCCTACAGTGACCGCTGCAACCAAAACAATGTGGATCCCAATCGTAACTTTCCGACAAGTAAGAGTGCTTATGAATTACATCCCAGCGGAGACCTGGAAAGAGTATGGGAAGAAATGAATACTTTTATGAATCCACCTGAAGAACAATCGCCAATCACATTCTATCTGAAACTGATTGGTAAGTTCATTAAGTATTCTTTGCTTAAACATGGTGTATTTAAACACTTCTTCGGAGAGGAAAATCCAATGCCTGCTGCAATTGCTGGCGGTCAAAATCGCGATCCTCAAAAACTTTTCTATGGCGGCGACCATCCAGAAACCAATACCCAGGCCGTTATCAAGATGTTTAATGAATCGTTAGCATTATTCCCTAATGTAAAAACCGTGTTTCATAACGATGACCATACAGGCCTGGCGAAAAAAGGGGCGCACAGTGTAGAAGTCAAAGCGTCATCACCTGCACTTGAAGAGCGTGTCGCAGATGCCATCAGCAACAGGCTCAGTGGTTGCACCATCCCTCTGCATATTCTGGTTTACTTGAACACCGATTCTGGTCTACTTGAACACCCCCGTCACCTTACGTATTGGCGAGCCTGATT
>NZ_BAABFL010000374.1:0-10634 GCF_039540975.1 Kistimonas scapharcae | reverse complement strand
GGCTTAATCCCGACAGATCTTCAGCTGATCAACTTAAGAAAGCGGCTTGAGTTGGGGCGACAACTATGTTGACAAACACCGTGGGTGCTTTTATTGGATTGTAACACCACAAAAGTTCAGTGTTTTGAAGGAGGGGTTTTTCTGCAATAACTTCAAAGTTGATCGCTAGTAAAGTATGTGAAAAATGGGCCAGTATTGCTTTTTTTTCGTCTGATGCTTTTGTCGGTGTGGTTTGTTCAGGCATTGACACAAGAGCTGCGCTGGAATTAATGTTTACAAAGCCTTGAGTGAGAAAAGCTTGAATGCCGCAATTAGGACTCACTGAGTCATTGATGAACATAGCTGGGCCGTCCGGTAAGACGCCTATTTCTAAGTTTTCAATAGTAAACCCGCTCCATATTACATCGGAGTCATCTGTTAATAGGAAGCAACAATCATCGTAATAAAGCCACTCCAGATATTTCTTGCTTTTCTCATCACGCATTCGAAATGCAGTAATACCACTGATGTTTCTGAGAATGCATTCACCTTCTTGGAAGACTGCCTGCTGAGGCTTGCAATTACGATCGCTAATAAACAGACCCTGGCCGGCACCTGATGTGCAAAAGATACGGCTTGGGCCTATGCGCAGGCGATTTAATGCGTACAGTTCACCTTCCATGTTGTCAGGCTTAAAAGGTGATGAATCAAGGGGCGTGGCTGAGTGCCTTACTGCGAGCTGATTAACAGTTTTTGTCGATGTAAAAGCTGATCGACTGGTGGTGGCTATACCTGTGTCCATACATGTTGTCCATGAAATTTATCTGCCCACTAGACAGACTTGGCCAAACTGAAAAAGTTCCCTTGAAACGTCCACTTGTGTCGATATGCTGTCTGACAACCTATCCGATAAGGCAGTTATTGAGACTCGTAAAAATACTGAACTTTTCACTTAAACTGTGAGCAATAGAGGCATAAGTGGGAGGGAGTGTAAGGGATTCACCAAAGGGTTCAGAGTAAAAATGGAACCATGGTGCACTTATGGGTTAGAGTGGACACACAATAACAAAATTAGGTCAGGTTAGGCTGTGGATGTCATCAATGTTAGCAACCCTGTTACAAGTGCTTGCCTTTATAAAATGCCAAGTGCCTCAGAACAAGAAATAACGTCTGCATTTGTTCATGCCCGTCAGGCAGCAGAAAAGGTACGGCAGACCAGCATCAAAGAGCGTCAGGCAGAAATTCGTAGGCTGATTGATTACCTGATGGCGAACAGGGAGCGTTTGTTGGATCGTATTGTTGAGGAAACGGGACGTTGCCGAACCGATGCGATGATTTCCGATCTTTTCCAGCTAGTGGAAGATTGCCAATGGCTGGTAGATAACGCTCACAAGATACTGGGTGACCAGAAAGTTTCGACACCCATCACATTGCTGGGAAAAAAATCCCGTATTTATCATGAAGCCAGAGGTGTGGTACTGGTGATATCGCCGTGGAATCTGCCACTGGCTATTGCCATGACGGCAGCCATGTTTGCCTTTGCGGCAGGTAATGCCGTGATCATTAAACCCTCCGAGCAAACTCCGATGGCTGATGTATTTAAAGAGATTGTCAGTCTGTCACCGTTATTGTCAGAAGCGCTGACAGTTGTGCAAGGTGGTGGCGAAACGGCACAACAACTAATTGCCCTGCGACCCGATATGATTGCCTTCACCGGCAGCGGACGTACCGGTAAAAAAATCCTGACCCAGGCAGCACCGATGGTAATTCCTGTCGTAATGGAACTGGGCGCCAAAGATGCGATGATTGTCTTTGATGATGCGGATATGGATCGAGCCGTCGCTGCAGCTACGTGGGGCAATATGCACAACAGTGGTCAGAGTTGTACGGCGACAGAACGTTTGTTTGTGAATGATTCTATCTATGACACTTTCGTTGAACGTCTGAAAAAGGAACTGGAGGCCAGTACATTAGGGTTGGATGGCAATGCGGATGTTGGGGCGATCACCACCGATTTCCAGGCAGATATCATTGATAGACAACTGGCAGATGCCAAGGAAAAAGGTGCACGTATTCTTTGCGGTGGTCAGCGTCTGGAATCCGGTAGTCGTTTTTTTCAGCCGACACTCGTTGCTGATGTCACTGATGATATGTTGATTGCCAGGGAAGAAACGTTTGGCCCGGTGGTATCTGTCTATCGTTTTACCTCTGAAGAAGAAGTCATTGCCCGACATAATGCCTGTGATTTTGGTTTGAGCACCAGCTTATGGACTCAGGACACAATGCGGGCTGATCGGGTCACCCGGGCATTGGAAACCGGTTGTGTCAACGTTAACAACGTTATGCTCACGGAAGGGAATGTTCATCTGCCGTTCGGCGGTGTGAAGTATTCTGGTTATGGCCGTATGAAAGGTGCTGAAGGATTGCTGGGAATGACACGCTCCAAAGCTGTCTTGATTGATCCGACCCGCGGAAAGCGTGAGCCTAACTGGTATCCCTATTCCAAGGAAAAGCTGGCATTGATGGATCGTCTGCTGGCAACGGTGGTGCGTCCCGCCGGATTACGAAAGCTGGTTTCTCTCGCGGGTGTTGGTTTGGCCATCGAAAAATTAGTAAGACGTAAGTAATAATTTTCTTTTGTCTCTACGTATAACAGTGCCGATTTTTATTCTTTATATGAATATATAGCGGCACGTATTAAAAAACATAGGGGAAAATCTACCTATCTTGAGAATCTAAAGGATGCCATTCAATATGTATCTTGGATACGATTCATGGTCGGCACTTATTTTATCAGCCCTCAGAGAAATTGGTAGAATGAATGGTTCAATATACTCCTATTGGCTCTCGGCAAGAATAGTAGAAATGAAGATGCCTGCCCAAATGAATTTTTATTGTGGTTGATCATGCTAATGTTTTATGAAGTAGATTTTGATCGGTAAAAAGTCAGAGTTAAAATAATAAGGTGAGATGTTTAGGTTAGTGGTATTAACGAGCCTGTTATAGAAATAAACAATAAGTAATATAAAATGTTTTCTGATTAGCACCATTAATTAGCTATCTCGTGAGGCTATCCAGATAAGACTAGTGATAGATAGGGTATAAATATCTTCGCCATGATATCTTAATTTGTATTAGTCGCTTTGTATCGTGAGCCTACTAAGGATGTTCGTAGCATTTGCCTCTGCAGTGGCTGATGAATGGTGATATTAGGGAATGTTTTATTGAAAGTAACAAGAGTAATAATATCATGGATGGGAGCCATTATGGCAACGCGGTTAAACCCTCATTGATTGGGAGGCAATCGCCCGTTCCTTCTACGTCAAGAGCTGTATTGTCGGGGGGAGCATTAATGCAGGGCATGAATGTTCAGCCTTATGGTGTCACTGGAGTAGTGCCTTCAACTTCAGGAATGGGAGCTTGTGGCGGGGGGGAAGGAAAGCTTGTAGCGTCCAGGTTTACCTGTGATTATTGCATCAAGCAGATTGATCACAGTATCGCTGATCATGCTTCGTCATCCAAGACCCGACTGAATCAGGTTCAGAGAGGTATTGCTAAAACTCTGGTGAGTCGATTTCATAAAAATGGTTTTACTATTGATGAATCCATGGTGCTTGCATCTGCAAAAATGACATTGGGTAGCGATGGAAAACTATCCTGTATTTTTTCAAGGGATAAATACCCAAGAGAAGTAGGAATCGATGCCATTCGTCAGCATGAGGTGTCTGATCAAGGACGCAGTTGTATGCATGCTTCTAAAATTCCTTTCAGCTTGTTTTTTTTAGATACGTTTAATAATGACTGTTTTGCGGCTCTTTATGATAGCCACTCTGAAGTCAGTAGTGACCTCATTATTGAAATGGCTGGAAAGGGTATTCTTCATAATGACCATAAGAACAAGTTTGTATGTGTTGTATGTGATCAAGATGTTTCTAACTCTTTTGATCTTCCAGCGATATATAAACACATTAACGATTACCACCAGATTTCACCTGAAGCTCAAGCAATGCAGGTGTCAGAAATTGAAGAGAATTTTCAGTTTGAAACTATAGTTGAGTCTGACACCCTAACAGGGCATGCTTATGCTGTGCTAAGAGAGCCTTTCGCGGCCTGGATAACGGATCTTCGTCTGGGACAAGGTATTGATAAGGATTTAAGTTTTATTATTAAATACTTTGCGGATGAGACAGAAAAATGCACTATTAATGTTGGAGGTCTGGCTTATTTACTATTTTCTCGCAAGAAGTTTTATCTCAAGTCTCATGAGGTTACTGCTGATCAATACCATCAGATGGTGGGATTGGTAGATATAAAAAAACAAGCGGCAGATGAAAATAAGCTATTATACTCTTCATTGGGTGGATCGTGTGATTCATATGTCTCTGAATTGGCAAGTCTGGCATGTATAAGATTTCCTGGGGAGTTGTCTAATACTGAAATGAAAGACCATCCGTGCACTATTTTTTTACTTCATGCAAAGAATGATGATTATACACGAGAACAAAGAGCAGAAGTTATTTATAGAAAATGCTGTGAGTTTATGCAACAAGAACAGGACAAGGACTTACTTCGCAATTTTCTGGTGCGACAGGGTTATGAACTTTACGAGCTACAGGATGATGCGAAGCTACAATGTTGCCTGACTAGCTATATTTGTTCTTTGGTTTCTGTTGGTAAACCTCAGGCCAGTACAGGCTCGCAGTTGAGCTTACAGGCACAGCAAAGTATGGATTGTGACTGATGCTGCTCTAGCCTGAATATTACATGACGTAAAAAAACGATATGTTTTTCCATTGTCTTCCAAGTTTAATGCTTATCAAGAGCGTGACGATGATACGCTTTTATAGAAAGAACGAGTGATCGCGAGAGGATAGATTAACTACCGTCTCGCGATAAATTTACAGGATGCTTTCTATATGCGCTGTATGTGTTTCCAGATAAATTTTTCTTAGCATCTGACTAACGGTATTTGCGTCCATAAACTGTGAAGAAAACCCGGGGAGCACAGGATCAATATGACATTCTGACGCCGCGCGGAAATGCGTGATGAGATCCTGTGGGTTTTCATTACCCATGGCTATCCGGATAGTGGTTGGGGTAATACCGGCATCTTCGAGTGCTTGTTCACTGAGTTCTGAATGTGACGTCAGCGCCGGGCAGAGTAGTAAGGTGTTACTCTGCCCCAGGCTGACCATATGGCTGAAAGCCGGTTCCAGTGCATCAAAGAATCGGGTGAACGCTTCCTTGGGAATATTGGCCTGCTCAAAATCAATACTGAACAGTGGGCTGGGTAATCCCAGGTATTGCTGCTCCTGGCAAAGCGCACGGTTGGGATTGCTGGCAATGGCGTTACTATTCACCTGTATTGCAGGATGAGAAGCGAGGAATTCAGCAAATACCCGAGTATTGATGCATTTACCCAGCATTCGGGACTCCAGAGTCTTCATGCCGTTATAGACATCAATGGCTTTGTCGGCATCCAGAAAGCTACCTTTTATATAGTAGACATCCCAGAACAGACTCTGATCCCAGTTGAGCCCTTCAGCGGTATCGCCCTTGGGGATAAACATTCGGTGATTTTTTCCAATCACTACACCTGCTGTTGTACTGCCACTGCCCGAGATATCTTTTGTGTAACTGTGAATAAGGAAATCCGGTCGTTTATTCGTATCGTTGTGCTGCAGCGGTTTTTGCAGGAATGGGGTTGCCAGTGTGGCGTCCAACATCACGGTATGGTTGTGCTGGTGGACAAGCTGGCAGATGGCGGGAACATCCAGCACGTAACCGTGGGGGTTGCATGGGGATTCAAGGTAGATACTGAGATTTTTCCCATGATTCAGTGCGTCAGCATATTGAGCTCTGGTATCTTCGAGTACCTGTTGGAAATCGTCGTGGGTATAACCGTCGAACCAGACCAGTTCTATTGCCAGTCGATCCGTTCGGGCAAAGTAATCATGCAGTAGCTGGTGGGTGCCACCATAAACATTACGCGAAACGATAAGGATATCGCCATGACGTAGCTGATTACTGAGCAATGCATCAATAGCAGCCATGCCGCTGTTGAAGTTCCAAGCCAGATACTCACCAGCAAGCGGACCAGCCTCAAGGTCAACCACGCTGTTGGCCAGCGCCATTGAGGTCGGGTTCAGCAGGCGGGTATAAATCGGATGAGTGCTCTCTCGACCATGGAATGCATCGTCCACCCATTCAGTACAGGCATATAAATAGGTGGCTGTTCTGACTACGGCAGGCGTCGCAGAGAACAGGGCGCTGACATTGCAAAACAGTGGGTGTTCACCTTTAACCGAGCGGCTTTTATCAGAAAAGGAGAGTGCCTGGTAATCGCCTTTCATGGACGGTTGCAACGTATCAATCAGTTTGGCCAGTTGAAAGCAGAGAAACTTCTTGGCATTGAAATAGCTGATCCGATCATTGTGCGTCAGAGTGTCGAGCAGGCTGAAAGTAGTGCTTAGCAATTCATCAATACTATGACCAGAGCGATAGAGGTTGGCCGTAACGGCCTCAAGTTTTTCCCCCATGGCTGAGGTCGGGTCTATACCAAAATGATGAAGCTGCTCATGGGTTAATTCGTCAATGGAGGCTGCAGAGGAGGTTTTTCGTCGGGGTGAAAGGCGTCGGGCTGATGCCAGCGGATCCATGCTCATGGTTGAATTCCTTCTTTGTCCCTTATCAACTACTTTATCCCTGTAGCTTTGCTTCAGGCAAATCCATATGTGTTACTTCAGTTCTACTTATGAATAGCCCCCTGAAGATTTTTTGACGGGACGATTTTGACGTTCCGTCAAACGATTCATTGGCTGCGGGTATTCATCTTTTTTTCCCTATAGCGTTTTTACGGCTGCACGCTGAAAGACGTTATATCAAGTCGTTTTCAGCTGAGAGCTTCATCAATGACATATTCGAAGGAGTTTGTCGGAGAGTTTATTGGCACATTTATTATCGTCTTTTTGGGTTGCGGCTCAGTCGCGGTAACGGTTCTGTTTTCTGCTCATGTGGGACTTTTTCAGGTGGCGATCATCTGGGGGTTGGCGGTGACGCTTGCTATTTATGCGACCCGCCGACTTTCCTGTGCACATCTTAATCCTGCGGTCAGTATTGCAATGGTTGTCAGTCGAAGGATGCATGCTGCTTTGCTTCCCTGGTATCTTGGCGCGCAGTTTTCTGGTGCACTGGTTGCGGCAATATGTCTGTATTGGTTGTTTTACAGTTCTATCCTCCAGTTTGAGGCAGCCCATGAAATCGTGCGTGGTACCGATGCCTCTGTCGCAAGCGCCATGATATTTGGGGAGTTTTATCCCAATCCCATGGCTGGAAATGTGGCATCGGTATCCACCATCAATGCTTTATTTGCAGAAGGCATAGGAACATTCGGCCTTGTTTTTATGATTCTTGCCTTGACGGAAGGCTGTAATACGGGAAAGCCTGATAAAACGCTGGCTCCCTTTTTTATCGGCCTGACTGTTACAGCCATTATCTCGATCCTCGGACCGCTAACGCAGGCGGGGCTTAACCCTGCAAGAGATCTTTCGCCTCGGTTGCTGAGCATGCTCAGTGGTTGGGGAAAGGCGGCGCTTCCCGACGATCATTTTGGTTTTCTTACTGTCTATGTTCTTGGACCTGTCATTGGTGGTGTTTTGGCGGGGTTGTTGTTTACCGGTGTGGTAGAACCCTTGATGAATAGTGCCGGTGGCCACTATTGTGGTGAGGACAGTCAAAGCGCACTGGATGATCAAGACGAAAACCGGACTCGTCGTCATGAAGTCCCATGACTTGGTCCATTCCTGCGAGCATGTTAAATATCAAATTCAATGCGAATTTTCTGGTGTTCACGAGTGTGTTAACTGCGTGCTTTATTGATCTATATACACAAAGTGGTTTTTTTTCGTGATAGAGTGGCCTTCTCTTTTTGTCAGTATCCGGAAACGCGTAAATGGTTGACCAACCGGAAAAGAAAGACGACTCAGTCGTTGATGCCATGCTGCCAGTAGACGAGCATGTCGAAGAAGTGGCGGAAGACGGACAACAGGTCCGCCGCAAAGGGATTTATCTATTACCCAACCTGTTCACGACAGGCGCACTGTTCTGTGGTTTTTATGCGGTTGTCAGTGCGATGTCCGGCGCGTTCAGCGCTGCGGCCATTGCCATTTTTGTCGCCATGATCCTGGATGGGCTCGACGGTCGTGTCGCCCGCCTGATAAATGCCCAGAGCAAGTTTGGCGCAGAATATGACAGCCTGTCTGATATGGTGTCCTTCGGTGTGGCGCCGGCGCTGGTATCCTTCAGTTGGGCTCTTCAGGATTTGGGCAAATTTGGCTGGATGGTTGCATTTATCTATGCCGCCTGCGCCGCATTGCGACTGGCTCGCTTCAATACCCAGGTTGAAACCGCAGACAAGCGATTCTTTACCGGATTGCCCAGTCCGTCAGCTGCTGCGGTGGTTGCAGGTATGGTTTGGGCCTTCAGTGACTATGGTGTGGATGGTTCCAATATCGCAATTGCCATTTTGGCTGCCCTGATCACTGGCCTGTCCGGCATCATGATGATCAGCAACTTCCGTTATAACAGCTTCAAGCAGCTGGACTTCAAAGGACGTGTCCCTTTCTTCTTTATCCTGGTTGTGGTGCTGTGCTTCGCGGTGGTCTTTACTGATCCGCCCCGTGTATTGCTGTTTATCTTCCTGGCTTATGCCTGCTCTGGTCCCGTTATGTCCATCATGAATATTGGTGGGATTAGCAAGAAGAAGGAAGAGCCTACCCACTAAGGGATTTTGGATTCACTGAATCCAAATTACATAAAAAAGCGTTATTGTTTAAAGCAATAACGCTTTTTTTCGTTAGGGGGCAAGAATAATGCTGATAAAGAAGCCTGAGCCCATTGCCAGCAGCGAGATTACACCCGAGTCGATATACGCTGATCGGCGATCTTTTATCAGGAAAGCAGGGCAGTTCGCTTTGTTAACCATGGGAGGGGGATTTTTGGCGGCCTGTGATGCGTCAGAGTCTTCAGCCCAAAAATCTTCACAACAGCTATCGCCTTCTGACCCTTCAAATTATCAGGGTATTCGAGATTATCAAGCACCTGACTGGCTGCGGGAAAAGGTATCAGGTTATCAATCGTCCGATATCATGACAGACGAAGCGCTGACGCCGTATACCGATGTTGCTCGCTATAACAACTTTTACGAATTCGGAACAGGTAAGGAAGATCCCGCTAAATATGCCGGTGAATTTAAAACTGATCCCTGGTCTGTTGTCATAGAAGGTGAGGTTGAAAAGCCTGGCCGGTACACGCTGGAAGACATTCTCAAACCTTTGACGATGGAGGAGAGAATTTACCGGCTTCGTTGTGTGGAAGCCTGGTCCATGGTGATTCCCTGGGTTGGATTTCCTCTGGGAAAACTGCTGCAGCGATTCAATCCAACTTCCCGGGCCAAGTTTGTTGAGTTCACAACACTGCATGATCCTGTTCAGATGCCCGGTCAAAAATCCGCATTCAGCTATATCCAGTGGCCTTATGTGGAAGGGCTTCGCATGGATGAAGCCATGCATCCGCTGACATTGCTGGCTGTTGGTTTGTACGGAAAAACACTTCCACCGCAGAATGGTGCGCCGTTGCGGCTGGTGGTTCCCTGGAAGTATGGCTTCAAAAGTATCAAGTCGATTGTGAAGATACGGTTGCTTGAAACCCAACCTAAAACCTCTTGGCAGTCTATCGCCCCAAGTGAATATGGATTCTATGCGAATGTGAATCCGGCCGTGGATCATCCTCGCTGGAGTCAGGCAAATGAACGACGTTTGCCAACATCGCTGTTTAACCCAAATCGTATTGCAACTCAGATATTCAATGGTTATGCCGAAGAGGTGGCGCATCTGTATCAGGGCATGGATCTGAAAAGGAGTTTCTGATGACCGTAAGAAGCTTGGTAACTGTCAGTAAGATTCCCGTGTTTCTTTTATGCTTATGGCCGTTAGGCTGGGTGATAACTGCGGCCTATCAAAATACGCTTGGTCCTGACCCAGCCAAAGCGATTGTGCTTTTTTTGGGTGTTTGGGCATTACGTTTTCTGTGCATAACGTTGGCGGTCACACCGCTAAAGCGTCTATTGCAGTTTTCACAATTTCTGCGATTCCGGCGTATGTTGGGTTTGTATGCGCTGTTTTATGCCGTATTACATGTTGCAGCTTATTTCTTCTTCCTGCTAAATCTTGATGTGACCGAGCTTTATCAAGATTTATTCAAACGACCTTATATTCTGGTTGGCGCAATAGCACTGCTTCTGTTGATTGCGTTGGGGGTGACATCCCCTCGTGCGGTTATGAAACGTATGGGTAAAAATTGGCAAAAGCTCCACAGGATGATTTACGTTTCTGTGCTTTTGGTTCTGTTGCACTATTTATGGTTATCCAAAAGTGGATACGGCGAGCCTTTGCTCTATGTGGTCATTGTCGTGGCATTACTTGGCTACCGTTTGGTTCCTCATGTGAAACCCTTAGTTAGAGCATTCGCTTCTAGTCGGGCTGTGGATAAAGACGGTTGACACTGCAAGTCTGATCCCTATAATGCGCCTCCTGTTGCGGTCAGCTTCCCAGCGACCCGGTCGTCAAACGCCGAATTATCCACAGGATGAAACGAGC
>NZ_BAABFL010000373.1:0-10526 GCF_039540975.1 Kistimonas scapharcae | reverse complement strand
TATGAAAGCATGAGCGGTAGCAACATACTGCGGATTTTCAGGCTTGGTTCAAGGCTTTCAATGAAACGTCAACAGCCCCTAGTTGTAATTCTGTCATACAATACTTTAGCGCCATGCTAACAGTAATTGACCTATCCTTTAAACTAAGATTAAACAATGCATTCAGGCGCTCAATTGCAGCCCCCTGTTGAGACTGATTTCTGTTATTAATTCGTTCAATTTTTTCATCCAACCAATGACACTGGCAACAGGAAACAAAGGATATTAGACGCTTCACTCCACCCAGAAAGGCCAATATTTTTTTGTTGCCCTCTCCAACCAGGAATTGATTACCATCATAACGCACCACATCCTGAGAGGATTCATTATTTTCCACACTGGATAGCGTATGAAACAACCTATTAACTGCTACAAAATCCACAACCCACCTGATATTACAAAGCTTTACTTCATTGGATGTAGACTATGGATATTTCTTTTAGTTCCCAGAAAAATGATCGTTAGGACAAAGGTAATGAAGTTGAAGGCTTGTTATTTAATCACTGCCAACACATATTACCGCTGGCAGTGATACCCCATGCTACCTAATGCAGCGGCAAAATCCGGCGTAAACCTGCATCCTTCAGAATGGACGCCAGTGGTGCTGTATAGGTCAGGTACTGCACTTCCCGTCCCTGGTAACGCACCGGACCATGGGCGACTTCCGGCCCCACATGGCCGGGCTGCAGGTGGAAAGACCGCGCCAGACGTGCGCCATCACTGGTGGCACACAATCCACCGATATGACGAATCGACTCCAGGTATTTGCCAGCATAATGGGCCATCTCGATCAGCAGCAAGGCAGCCGCAATCTTGCTGGCGCCATACAGAGAATAGATATAAAGCCCATGAGGCTCTTCCGGCGGTACGATATCGCTGTTACGAATCTCAGCCTCTTCCATTTCACCATGGATCAGCCGCCCATAGATATCTTCTGCCAGTGGCAATGCAATCAGATGACCGAAATAGTGGTTGAACTTCGTACTGACAACACTCAGCACATTACTATGCCCGATCCAGCCATGCAGGAGTTCATGACTGACCGGCAATCCCGCTTCAAAAATGGAATGATCATAATCCAGGATCAATTCAATGAACGGATCATCCACATCGCTGCCGGATAAGTGGCGCACTTCGTATTTGCGGTTTTCCTTCTCAGGGAAGGTCCCCACCTTGCTGCCCAGCTTGGGAGAATTAAGGTAATGCCTGATCAGGTATCCCACAGATTGTTCGGTACTCAACAGGTTGGGACGCGCTGAACGGAATGGCAGCACCTGATCCGCATCATCCTGAAAAAAGTGGATGACATGACGTTGCCGTTCCAACGTAGGCTCCGTGGTTCCCCGCTCCCAGCGACTGATGGTCACTGAGTCGATCCCCCCCAGGGTGGTTGAATGACATGACAACGCCAGCGCGAGCCGGTCCTGTGTCAGTGCGTTGTCCCTTCGTCTTCGCTTTAGGTAAGACCCGAAATTTTCCAGCATCCGTAACACCTTAATCCCGTAGCAATACCGGGCAGATGCAGTAACCCTTTCTGTTTCGAGTGGTGGGTTATCATTGCCCGGATCAGGCAGCCTAAGATCGGTTTTTCTGCAGGAAACGCCATGGTCATGCGCCTGGCGCCCTGATCACTGACCGCATCATAGCGACCTGCCAAGGCAGAATTATTGAGTTAGGTTAAGTTTTGTGAGGTATTGTGCTGATAGGGACACTATCAGGGATGACCTTGATCCAGGTCATCCCAAGAGGGACTTTAGTTCCGGGTAATGGTACGCAACAGATCCAGTACCGTGACAATACCGACCACCAAACGATCCTCAGTCACCAGAACCCGATGAATATGGCCGCGCACCATGGCATCCACCATTTCGGTCATCGGTGTTTCGGGGGTCACGCTATACACAACAGGTGTCATTATATCTGAGATAAGGACGCCGTCATCGACCGCCTCATGGAAGGCCCGCTGTTCTTCATCAGAGAGTTCACGATCCAATAGCCCCTGATAAAAACTGTCATCCCGCTGGGCGAGATCAAGCAAACCGGAACCGGTCTGGCGAACAATATCCGTCAGTGTGACCACCCCGGTCAGACGACCGGCTTCATCCACCACCGGTGCACCGGAGATCGCGTTATCGGTGAGAAAGCGTGAGAGACGGTCAACGGACCAGTCAAGGGGGACAGTACGGACGTCACGGGTCATCACATCAGCGGCGGTCATTTGCCGCCAGTCGCTATCGGTTGTGCCGGCTGTATCCGTACCAAAAGAATCAAGCGAAAGCATCGTTAGCCTCCTGTAGTCCAGGGATTCGCAGCTTGCGAACAAAAAGTGCCGGCCTGCTACTGACTGCGTAAAGGCACGCTCCACTTGCGATTGATCTTATTCTTCGCTGCTTGCAGACTCAGTATTGCACTTCCGCGAAAGCTATTATTGACCCATATCAACAGACAGGCCTACCTACAAAAACGAGCAGATTTAGCGTGTACAAGAGTATGGTATTAAGAAATGAGGGCGTCAAATTCGTAAGTATATGAATGCTGACTCCAGCAATGGTGGATAAAATTTATTGTTGGCAATTTTAGTCAGGCATTAAAACAAAAAATCCTGCTTTTTTAAAATCAAAACACGATTAAATTTGTCTAATTTATTTCCCCACATCTTAAAGTCATCGAATAAGGACATATATGCAGGTTTCTGGTGAGTATATTGACACACATTTATCCATTCGACCGAATATCGTTAGAAGTCGACGTCCGCTCTGGCGATCTCGATCACTGGATCAGTTAAACAACGTACAAGCTTACATTCTCAGAGAAGAAAACTTTAGAGAGCCAAGAACAGGTGATCTAGATTCATGGTGCAGCGCATTAACAAGTATTCATACACGATCACCACATCCTATTCAAACGGAAATAACATCAGACGTTATTATTATGGATAGTGACAGCAGTGATAGTTTTCATAGCGCACAATCAGAATCCCAAAGGATACGTGCACCATTGGAACAAGCAGGACGACATATTCAAAGACATAATGAACGCGATTATGCCGATAAAGGTGGCGGGTCAGACATACGTGATGCAATAACGTACAATATCTTGGCTTCTACTATAGGCGCTGATGTACTCGCCTATTATGGCTACGACTGGCTTGCAGCGGCTTTAATGCTCTTCATGGTAGTCTTAGGTCTACTTGAGGGATGTTATACATGTGCAGAATACCTCGATAAGTACAATGCAGGCGCTACAGCCCATATTGAAAGTCGCTGGTTTCATACCCCATGCAAACGCATACACCGGTTTTTCAAAAAAATCGGGCAAAAATCAGCATTCATCAATAATTTCGCCAAAATATTTTGTGTACTTTACCGCCCGGTTTGCTTTATAGGCTCGCTCGGAACAGGAGGCGGAGACTTTATTCAACATATCTATAATGGTTTCACAAGACTGCATTTCCCTAACGCTGCAGACATTGGATCCTCATTAGCCATCATTCTCACTACTGTCATAGGGTTAACGTATTATTGTTACAAACACTGCAGTCAAAATACACCTAGCAGGAATACGCCAACAATAAGCAATCAGGCGGCCGCTGAGACCAGAGCAGCCTGACCATTTTGTCAGCATTAAACAGAAGAGTCTTCACCAATGCGACTGGCTATCGCACTGTGCTGATCGCGGTATTTGGCATTCTTGCGTTTGTTGTAGGGCTTATCCGCCGCACCGGTCATGGTTTCAAAATTGATGGCACCGATGGTCATCCCCGGGCGCAGGGCGATCGGCAACTTGCCGCCATTGACAAACTCCAGCACGATCTGACCACTCCAACCCGGATCAATTCGGTGCGCTGTCACATGCACCATCAGGCCCAGTCTCGCCAGGGAAGAACGGCCATCCAGCCAGCCCACCAGGTCATCGGGCAAGCCAACGGATTCACAGGTCACCGCAAGCGCCAGCTCCCCGGGATGCAGAAAGAAGGCTTCCTTCTCGCCCAGAATGATCTCCTTACTCATGATGGAGTTAAGGGTCTGATCAATCTGTTCCCGTGAGCCACTCAGGTCCACATAAGGCGCGGCATGGTCATTAAAGACCCGGAAGCTGTTACCCAAGGTCAAATCCACACTGATACCGGAGATCTGATCCGGTGTAGGCCGGGGCTCGATCACGATCCGGCCGCTGTCCAGACAGGCTTCTATGTCACGATCACATAGCCGCATGGTTCACAATTCCTTAGTCATCACTGATGCTGATGGTCGGCGCCGCCGGCGCCTGACGGTTTCTGACAGAAAGCCTGGCCGCCATTCGGCGGGCCAACTCACGGTAGGTCATGGCAATCTCGCCATCCGGTTCGGCAATCACGGAAGGGTTGCCGCCGTCGGCCTGTTCGCGAATACGCAGGGTCAGCGGCAGGGAGGCCAGCAACTCAGTATCATATTCGTTGGCCAATACAGTTCCACCACCTTCGCCAAACAGGTGTTCCGTATGACCACAGTTCGTGCAGGTATGGGTCGCCATGTTTTCCACAACGCCCAGTACCGGTACATCCACCTTGCGAAACATCTCGATCCCTTTACGGGCATCCAGCAACGCCAGATCCTGTGGGGTGGTGACAATCACACTGCCCGCCACCGGTACCCGCTGCGCCAGGGTCAGCTGGATATCCCCGGTACCCGGCGGCATGTCGACAATCAGGTAATCCAGATTATCCCAGCGCGTCTGGGTCAACAGCTGCTGCAGGGCACCGCTGACCATGGGACCACGCCAGACCATCGGCGTGTTTTCTGTCACCAGAAACGCCATGGACATCACCTGAACACCATGGGCTTCAATAGGAACAAAGAATTGCTGTTCGCCTTCGGTGACGACATCAGGTCGAACCCCCTCGGCAATACCAAACATCAACCCCTGGCTTGGACCATAGATGTCCGCATCCAGCACACCCACGCGAGCCCCTTCCGCAGCCAGCGCCAGCGCCAGGTTGGCTGTGGTCGTCGACTTACCCACGCCGCCTTTGCCAGAAGCAACGGCAATAATATTGCGGATGCCAGACATCGCTGGCAAGTTGCCCTGGGTCGGCATGGATTCCACATGCCACGCCAGAGCGACTTCGGCCTTCGTCACTCCGGGCAGGTCTTCCAGGTAATCCTGGAGAATCCGGGTAATCCCTGCCGAAAGCCCCTCGCAGGGATAACCCATGAAAAGATCCACACGCACCTGTCCACCTTCGATACGAATCTCTCGCACACACCCGGCGGTGATCAGATCCATCCCCAGATAAGGGTCGTGATACTGTTGCAGTACCTGCTCAATCATTGTTCTGTTGATGACGTCCGACATACCTATTCCAGTCAGTGATTCACTCATGCGCCGGCAATGCTTCAACCCAGCGCAACAACCCTGCCAATTAGCCCCGGGTTAATTTTTCCTTGAGGGACAAAAACGTCGCGCGACCGCCTTTCGGGTCGATTCCCTGCTCTTTCATCAGCGCCTGCTGCTGTTTCCGGGCAGCCTCCTCTATGCGATCTGCATTCGTTCGGGCCTGGGTATTTTCCAACGCCCGGGTAATCTCTGCTTCCAGATCCTCGCCATCCAGAACCCGGTTGCAGAGAATCTCGTAGTTCCGCTCAAAGACCGGAAACGCGGTTTCCTGAGGTTCGCCACGAATCATGAACCACCCGGTCTCTCGCGCCGCCAGGTAGACCGCGAGGTGAGACCAGCCATAATCCCGGGTCTGGGACGGTGCATTGCAGGCCTCGTAATACGCCTGCAGTGGCTCCTTCAGGCCGTATTCATCAAACCGCAGCTTGCACAACTCCCGGATATCGGCGAGATCCGGGAAGAAACGGGTGTTATCAATGGCTTTCTTGGCAGCCCGCAGGATCCGGCGGGGACTGAACTCCTTGAGCGATTGCAGCCAAACGCTCTTGGCCCGGGCCTGGTCTTCCGCTGTGGGAAACGCCCGCCGGAATTTCAGCGGAAACGCATCCTCCAACAGGGTGAACAGGGTATTGATGGCGTACTCATGCTCACGCCCCGGACGGACTGAGGACTCAGTCTTCGTCGAGGTCGATTCGGTACGCGTCTGACCAGCTCGTGTCAGTGAGCTTTTCAGCTGTTGATCGATGACTTTCCCGGCCTCCTTCACTCTGCTGACGCCTCCACTGATAAATGACATGGTTCTTGAAACGGTTCTGCCAGGCCTTGCGGGCTTCCCCCGTCTCCAGCCAGTACAGCTTGAAATCCGGCAGCTGGCCGAGGGTAAACTCCGGCGGAATGCCGTGATGCAGCTGCAGGAACTGAATATACCTTGAGTCCGGCTCAAAGTCTTCCGGCAAGGGCTGCACCCGGGCGCCCTCCCTCACCTCGCGGTTCTCGGCAAACACCGGATGCGTCGGCGAGTCATCACCGCCTTCATCCATGATCTGGAAGAGCGGCTTATCCTGCTCGTAAGCCCTGCGGCCCGGCGCCTTGTAGCCCTTTGACATCAGTAAACCATAACCCCTGACAGCACTCCCGGCCGCCTTGACTGTTACTTTAACTATAAACGCTCATTCTACTGCGGCGGGTGAGACCGGCGCCATAGTATTTTCCCGACACAGGTCTATCGGCCGCACCCACTCACTGCCATGTCTGTTATAGCAACGAATTTACGACTTTTGTCTAGCCCCCCCTAACCTGCACTGGAAACTTATCCCGTTCTCGCCTGTCTAAATTCATATCAAAAAAGCATGGATTCCCGCCCAATAAATCGGGGTTTCAAAACAAGCATTACGGTCTTAACAGGAGTGCGGCATGGCAACAGGACGACCCCTATTTCACCGACTCTTTATGGGTGTTTTACTGGTATTGATGCTGCCTTTAGCAGCGTATGCCCTTCCCCCTACCCAGGCTATCTCGTCGGACAGTGTGACGATAAAACTGGAACATGACGGTTCAAATTATTACCGATTCACGGCAGGGGAATATCACTACCGTTTTCTATGGGATGGTGGTCCTACCCAACTTAAAATCCATGGCATCCAAGGGTATGACACCAATGGCACCCTCATTGACTATGCACCGGCAGAAGGCGCCAAAGAAGGTGTCCCCGCCCCGGATCTGGAACTGTCTTTCCGAGGTGTAGGGGACGCACGTTACGCCAGTACCGATGTTTTTCGTATACCCGCATCCTTTTACCTTAACAGGCAAATCGACCATATTGCCGTGGACTTCTCTGTGGTTGATGGCCGTATGAGCATCGGCCCCTGGCTCCCCATGAGAAGCGACTGGAGCGATGCTTCATCAGTCAGCCAGCACCTCCAGCTATTACTGTGGTGATTGTCTCCCCCTACTTGATATAGACCGCTCTGCCCCCCCCTGTCAGTGATCCTGACATTACTGCATGAGTCCCTGTGATGACGCACATGTATGCGAACTACAGGTCCGCCTATTGGTCAGAGTTTTTACCGGAATCATCTACACACCCGATCTTTCCAAACGTTTTCCCGATCCGGAAAGGGACACGTTTCAGTCAGGATGATCAGGTCAACAAGGAGACAAAACCATGTCAAATCACAAGCGATGGCTAAAACAAATAGGCGTTTTTTTAATACTGACCCTACCCTCCATGGTTATGGGATTGCCACCGAAAATCGTACAATCCGCCAGAGAAGTGAATCTCGTTGCAACCCCGATAGGAAGCCGCTCGTATCAAGTGATTGCCGGCCCCTATGGATACAGGTTTCTATGGGACAGCGGCCCCGTCGAAATCATTTTACATGCCATTCATGGTTACGATCTGGATGGCAATAAGGTAGTTTCACTTCCTGCAGGGGTTCTTTACTACGATATCTATTTTGAGCGCCTTGTGGACATGCCCTCTGAACCAGAATTACTGTTGAAGTTCATTGGCAATGGGACTGCCCGTTACGCAGAAACCCTGCCGTTGTTCCGAATACCTGAGCAGTTTTACAGCGACAGCATGATTCAGCATGTATCGGCAGAATTCTCTGTTGTGGATGGCCGCATGAGCATCGGTCCATGGCTATCCATGCTGACAGACTGGGGCGACGAATCGTCTGTTCTCAACAATATTGAAATCCTTCTTTGGTAACCTTTTAGCCTGCCCCCCATGGAAGAACAGGCATAACGTGTCATTTAGTGTCCGGATAGGGCTTCCAGCGATGCACTATCCAACGCTTACGGCTAACAACAGTTTCCGTGTCTGCTGACAGCGGCATATAATGGCGGCTTTGCGCCTTATGCGCCCCCTGTAGACCGGAGCAAGTCTGATTCCCCATGTCTGATCAATGCAAAAAACGCAAAATCCTCGTCACCAGTGCCCTCCCCTATGCTAACGGTCCACTGCACATGGGCCATCTGGTGGAATACATTCAGACCGATATCTGGGCCCGGTTCCAGAAGCAGCGTGGCCATACCTGCACCTACGTCTGCGCCGATGACGCCCACGGCACCGCCATCAGTCTGCATGCCGAAAAGCAGGGCATGACACCGGAAGAGTCCGTTGCACTGATCAACAAGGAACGTATCCGGGATTTTGGCGAATTTCATGTTGCATTCGACAACTATTACAGCACCCATTCCGAGGAGAACCGGGTACTGTCCGACTCTATCTACAAGGCACTGCGAGACAAAGGTCATATTGCCACCCGCACCATCATCCAGGCCTATGACCCTGAAAAGCAGATGTTTCTAGCGGACCGCTACATCAAGGGCGAGTGTCCTAATTGTGGCTCGCCTGACCAGTACGGCGACAACTGTGAAAAATGCGGCGCAACCTATACACCGGCCGAATTGAAAAACGCCTTTTCCACGATTTCAGGCGCCAAGCCGATCGACAAGGAATCCGAGCATTTTTTCTTCAAGCTGACTGACTTCCAGGATTTCCTGAAAGTCTGGACCCGCAGTGGCACCATCCAGACTGAAATCGCCAATAAACTGGCCGAGTGGCTGGACGCTGGCCTGCAGGACTGGGACATCTCCCGCGACGCCCCCTACTTCGGCTTCGAAATTCCTGACGCGCCCGGCAAATACTTCTACGTCTGGCTGGATGCGCCCATCGGCTACATGGCCAGCTTCCAGAACCTGTGCAACCGCCGTGACGACCTGGATTTCGACGAATACTGGAAAGCCGACAGCGATTGTGAAGTGCACCACTTTATCGGCAAGGACATCGTCAATTTCCACTGCCTGTTCTGGCCCGCCATGCTGACCGGTGCCAACTACCGCACCCCGACCAAAGTCAGCGTGCACGGCTACCTGACCGTCAATGGCGAGAAGATGTCCAAATCCCGCGGCACGTTCATCACCGCGCGGACGTACCTGGACCACCTGAACCCGGAATACCTGCGTTACTACTATGCCGCCAAACTCTCCAGCCGGATTGATGATCTCGACTTGAACCTGGAAGACTTTGTCCAGCGGGTGAACAGTGACCTGGTGGGTAAAGTGGTCAATATCGCCAGCCGTAACGCCGGCTTTATCCACAAGCGGTTTGACGACATGCTGTCCGCCAACGACGCAGCCCCAGAACTGACCAAAGCCTTCATGGCGGCCAGCGAAACCATCGCCGAGCACTATGAAAACCGGGAATTCGGCAAGGCCATGCGTGAAGTCATGGCGCTGGCTGACCAGGCCAATGCCTGGATTGATGAGGTCAAGCCCTGGGTCATCGCCAAGGAAGAAGGCAAGGATCAGGAGCTGCACGACATCAGCACAGCCGGCATTAACCTGTTCCGCCTGCTGCTGATTTACCTCAAGCCCGTACTCCCCGCGATGGCTGAAAATGCTGAAGCCTTCCTGCAGTGCGGCGAACTGAGCTGGGACGATAGCCAGACCCTGCTACTGAACCATAAGATCAATAAATTCAAACCGTTGATGATCCGTGTGGAAAGCGACCGGGTCAACGGGATGATTGACGCCAGTAAGGAGGCTTTAAAAATGGCCGACACCAAGACCGAAACAGCAGAAGACAACGCTGCCGAAGACACCTCAGGCAAATGGCTGAAAGAAGAACCCATCGGCGAGCAGATCGAATTCGGTGATTTTGCCAAGGTGGACCTGCGCATTGCCAAAATCGTCAATGCCGAACAGGTAGAGGGTGCGGACAAGCTGATCCAGCTCACTCTGGATATCGGTGGTGAAACCCGCAATGTCTTTGCCGGTATCAAGGCGGCCTACAGCCCCGAAGCCCTGGTTGGCAAACACACTGTCATGGTGGCCAACCTGAAACCACGCAAAATGAAGTTTGGCATGAGCGAAGGCATGGTGCTGGCTGCCGGCCCTGGTGGCGCTGATCTGTGGATCCTTGAGCCCCACGATGGCGCCGAACCGGGCATGCGGGTGATGTAACTCAGAGATAAAGTCTACGGGAGGCTAATAGCTAATTAGACCTCCCAATCATTTATTCTTTTACCTGATTACCACTGTGGCTCAGCCAGCTTGAGAAGCCTTGCTGGCATGGGGCAGGTTCGCGCAGCCATGTAACCCAG
>NZ_BAABFL010000372.1:0-10449 GCF_039540975.1 Kistimonas scapharcae | reverse complement strand
TTTGCCTGAAGAGCACAGGGGACGCTCTCTTCATTCAATTTAGCCTTACTTCTTCAGATCGTTAAGCGGGAGTTAAGGAGCCCACGCCCTGCGGGCTGTAGCCAACAAAATATGAGATTATTTATGGCTGGGTACTTATTATCGTTTTTCGAGTCATAACCGTTGTTGTTTGGCCGGAGGTGGGGAAATCTGGTTTTGTGCTGGAAAAGAAAAGTCAGTGAAGGAATGCCGATAAATAGTCGGTAGATGAGAGCAAATATTAAGCGTGTTCCTCAGTGTTAGTCCTGCCAGAATATTTAGCCAGATCAGTAACGACAGCCGTTGAGTTATCGAGTGATCCGGCAAAAAAAGCTTTGATGTTAAGCTTTACTGCGATGAGTGCAGGAGAGGTGTTTTCTACATAGTACTGATAGGTTTGCTTGCCTAGTGTATGGGTAGAGGCAACATCCGTAAGGCCGTCGGTTACCTGAACCAGATAGCCTGCAATTCCGTGTAAATCAATTTTCACGATGGTAGGGCGAGCACTCACCACACCGTTGAGTTCGTGAAAGCCAAAATATCTTGCCGGTCCGAGCTTTTGGTTAACCCTGGGTACACGGTCTTTCCCAAATGTCACGTAACCGCCACGTTTCAAAATCGACTTTTTAAAACGATCAATATTGGGTTTGGCATCCTCACTCAATTGGGTGACTTGGCCGTATTGGTCAACCCATAGGGCACGAGAATCTCCGACGTTAACAAGCCAGAGTGTGCCCTTTAGGAATAGGGCAAAATTCGCCGTCGTACCGCATGAGGTGCGATGACAAGTCCGATTGATATCAACACATGCAATTTTTAATGCTTCTCTGATCGCCCAATCGGTAAAGCCGTATTTGTGGATGAATTCCTCAAGTCGCTTAGTGAGATAGATAGTAATATTGTTTGCCGCATACTCGGCAAAATCAGGTTTACCACTTCCATCAAAGACACCGTGGATGTCTATCTTGATGGTTTCACCGAAGACCTTAATAGTGAATGTTTCGGCTATATATTTGTCTTCGATAGGCTTGTGTTTCCGTTTTTTTCCTACGGAATAGGCAACGCCTACCGTTGATGATGTTATTCGCGTCAGGTAATGGAACGGTATATCTCCGATAGTGATTGTACCTTGTATCGGGCCTTGTAATGCCAGTTTTGGGTTTAAAGTGGGTGCCTGCAGGAATAAACATTGCCTTGATAAGGATGTTTCAGATTCTCGTTCCATTTCTCGCTCTCGCTGTTGCTGAAAGAGTGCTCTCCTTAATGCCGAATCCAGCTTGCCAGATATTTTTGCTCGTGCTTCATCACCGGTCAAAATACGGTATTCAAGTTGTTCAATATAATCAATATGATCGCTATCTAGCTCACTGTAGAGTTTATAGTGGCGGTTGTCGGCGATGGTTATGTCTTTGTTGGTACTAGGAGGTCGGTCTTCATTTTGACAGCCTAGCTTGCCCGAATCACGGGTTAAAACAGCCAGACAGGATGATGGCATGGGAAATATGTCTGATGCTCCAATATCCGTTTGATTGGGTGTTGAGACAGATTTCATCCTGCAAGCGGTCGTTGTTCCACAAGGAATATCCAGGTTTTGCCTGAGCTGGTCAGCCAATCCTTGGAGGTAAGGGCTGCGTGATGAAAAAAGTCTAACAAATTTGTCAGCTGCGTCTTTATCGTGGATGCAATTTGCCAACGGCCGTTGGCAGGCGTGGCTGCTGTCAGTGTATCCAGGACAAGTGTCATCAGTAGAACTAAGGCAATCCTGACAAAATGTATGTCCGCATTCGGCTCTGTAAGGAGGGAAAGCAGGAAAACGATGACAATGAGTACAGGTTTTCAGTTCGGCCTCTACAAAGAGGGAAGCGTAGTTGTGAATGTGCGCTCTTGTTTCACTCTGCCTTGGGTCGGGTTTCCAGTATCCTTCACCCAGTGTCTGCCTGCATTGCTTGCATTTGGGCGCATCCTTGCTGTTTTGGGCGGGTATACAGAGATCACAGACGCGACAACCGCATTCTAGCCTCAGCTGCATGTCCGTGAAATTGTGATGTGCATGACAGAATGGCCATAAAGGGGATAATCCAGCCAGTAATTCATGTCGCATCAGGGGGGCATTGGGAAGTCGTTCTAACGGGGTTTCTTTTTCGTGGTTTTCCGCGGTTAATAACGAAACAAGATTAATACTTTCTACTTGCATTAAGGCCATTACGTGAATAATCGCGCCAACGACCTGCGTTTGGTTATGTGCAATTGCAGCATGGAGCGCAGTATTGCCACTATTGCTGTGGTGTGCTTTCAGTAGTGTGATGCCATGCTGCTTAAGAATGTTGATCACCGGGGTTGTCTGTCCCCATTCAGCGGCATTCACCAGGCGGTCTACCAGTACCTGGTTCTCATTCAGTATCTGTTTCGCCACTTGATCGGGCGGTGGTTCTGGTGGGGAGGCAGAGCCTCCCGATGCGCTACCTTCCGCATAGGTGGCCCCTGTTAGACAAAAGTTGCTGGATGGGGGGGGCGAATTGTCATTCTTATGGAAGGTGGAGGATGTGCTGCCTTTGGTCTCGGTATCAGCATGTTTGACCGGATAGGAGTGAAATGGCTGTCTGGTCAGGTTCAGGTGGTCTATATCAAAAATACGAGTGGTTACGTTGTTTATGAACTGACGTAGTTCACGTAAGAAACGGTCAGAGTCATGTATGTACCGGATCCGAAATCGTTTCGTTTCCATGGCGTCATTGTTGAATGTAGGTCGTTGCCAAAATGCTGTTCTGTTAACCGTGGTTGTTCTTATGCTCATCCCGTTTGTCCCTTGGCGGTTGAATCGTGTGCCAGCATTGTGTGATTACTAGAAATATTGACAGTTATCTACTGATTTCATTTCAGACCATTCAACCTGTGGTTAGTTCAGTGTTATTATTTTTTGGATAGTCCAGTCAGTATTTCTGTTAGAAACGAAAACTTTTTCCTGCGATTGATAGATAAAACCTCCACCAATACGCTGTCAGATAAGTTTTGGCTGAACAGATCCTGTGGGATCTGAAAAAGGAGATGGCTGCACAGGGGCAGATGGTCAGAGC
The DNA here is from genome assembly GCF_039540975.1 of Kistimonas scapharcae. Taxonomy (NCBI): domain Bacteria; kingdom Pseudomonadati; phylum Pseudomonadota; class Gammaproteobacteria; order Oceanospirillales; family Endozoicomonadaceae; genus Kistimonas; species Kistimonas scapharcae. The sequence continues at coordinate 7,357 of NZ_BAABFL010000372.1, read as the reverse complement.
TCATGATCCGGCAAGGTGTATGGTGAATAGGATGTCACAATCATGTTTCAGACGATAATGTGTCTGGCAGTCGCTTCATGCCAAGACCTACTTCCCGGGGGATAACCGTGCCTGCCGGTAAATTTAACGATGGTTCAGGATTTCATAATCCTCAACCGCTGCTTCCACGCCATTCTTGCAGATACTCGCAGGTCTGTTGCTGATCTTGTGCATGCCAGCTTTTTGCATAACACGTCCGGATGCAGGGTTACGGAGGAGGTGGTGGCAGTAAATACGCTGTAACGATAACGTATTGAAGCCATAATGGATGATGGCTTGAGCCGCTTCACTACAATACCCTTGACCCCAGTAGGGTACGCCGATCCAGTATCCCAACTCTGCCTCGAGGGTTGTCAGGTTAATCAGGCTGATGGCGCCGATGATCACATCCGGCGCCTGCCCTTGGGTAATGGCATAGATAATCGCGCATTGCGCCTGCCAGACGGACTCATGGGTGCTGATCCAGGCTTCGGCCATGCCGTCCTGATATGGATGGGGGATATTCTGGGTGACATCGGCAATACGGTGATCGCCTGCCAGTTGCTGGACTCGTTTGGCGTCTGACTGTCGAAATGGCCGGAGTTGCAGGCGCTCAGTCATCAGTATTGGCTGTTCTGGCATAGTGCTTTTCATCGTTTAAGGGGTAGGCGTTGGTATGGCTTGCTGTTCATTCAGTTAAGGTATCATTCTTAGCCAGTTTGCCTGGTATTTCCTTGTTCTGAATTAATGTATGGTGTCGCGTGGTTAACAGGCAGAGCTGGTGAGTACTTGTAGCTCCATTTCATCTTCCCGTATCTCGATTGTTCGCCTTGTGCTTGTATGTGATGGCTTTGGTGTTGTTTGTGTTTTTATTTTTCCTGTTGCACACAGCAGGCCGCTAATGGCAGATATAAATATGCTATTCAGTATGACACTGCCAATGAACAGGTATTTATAAGCGTCGCTGCAATCGTTAATGTTAGTAGCGTTCATTCCGTACAGTGGTGTTGACATGACATTGGTAACGGGTGACGTACTGTTGTCATTTGACCATGGCATTGTTGTGTTATTAAACATGGGCAAGGGTGTGGTATTCATAACAGACGCTGTTGTTACTGGTGATGCCATTGTCGATGTCATGCTGTGATTGGGGGCAGTGGCATTGGTACTCATCAATGTTGCGGTTGTATTGGGCAATGGTGAGGTTGTGGTTGAGGGCGTTGTAGTCGTCGAAACGGTCATATTAGGCATGGCAGTCGTTGTTGAGGTTGGGGGTAACGGATAGCAGGTGCCCTGTACATTGATGGGGGGCAGTGTGACGGCCAGCCGCGCGTCAACGTCACTGATAGCATGACCCGTTTTTACATTCCTGAATTGCAGCTGGATAGGCTCTTCTGAATTGGTCCGGTAGATGCCGAATTTGTGGTACATGCCGCTACCTCCACGTTCAGGCGCATCATTTCGACCCAGAAATACGTTGGTGTTGATTTGCATGTTGCCATTAATCCAGAGTTGCACGTGACCTGGTGTTGGCAAGGTTGCATTGTAGCGGCTGGTCTTCAGTTCAAACGCAAGCCGATTCCACCCTGTCAGGGATAGATCCCGACCCAGCTTTCCAGCATAGACATAACTGACGTCTTGCATATTACCATGGCAGCATTTTGCCCTGTTCAGTGTGCGGAGCCTAGCCTGAGTGTTACAACGCAGACTTTTAGGTGTGTAGGCTGCGTATACGGAACGCACCTGGAAAATAACATAGTGCTCAACACCTATCTTTTTGATAGAGATTGTGGCCGTGGGGTAACCATCCTTCTCGACGGTTGCGCCTAAAGCGATGAACTCTTCGTACAGTTTATGCGGAATATTCAGAGGCAGTAAAAAAGGATGGGTACTGTTTGGAAATGTGTATGAAAAATGGTCCGGCATGCCATGAACCTGCACAAAGATTGCGGGAGCACTCACGAGAAATTTAACCTCCATGGCCATGGAAAAATGACTGCCATAGGGAATTTGTTGGCTGCAGTCATTGATCAACGTTCTGGAGGCCAATTTCAGTGCATGTTGTTCAGGGGTTAACGGCGGATCGGTGTCTTTGATGAAGCAGCCCTGAAGCTCGACCCGTCCTTTGCATTGGTGGCTATGGCCCGCGCTGGTGGGAGGACATACCGCACCAGGGGTTTTGGGCAGGGTATTGTCTTGATGGTCGCCCATTTTGAACTTGTAGACGGTTCCTTTGGTTAATGACGGGCGTTCCTGTAAGCGGTCAGGCGGTTTGATACCGATACGAATATAGTTGCCATCAGCAGTTGTTTCTGAGGCATTGAACCGATGCAGGTTGGGTTCCCGCAGTACTGGAACAGATCGCCAGCGGGGGAGAGTGGTCTGGCGTTTGCTACGCTCCAGCAGTACTTCTTTATTGCTATCGGGTGATGCAACCTTGGTGTCAGATGTCTGGTCTGTCTCCATATCGTATGCAAGTGATTCATCATCGGGTTCAGCCGAGTCATCAGGCTCAAACTCATCATCATTTAACCAGGCCGCCTCCTCATCAAGCTCAAGCGTCTCATCATCGAATTCACCCGAGTCATCGTACTCGATATCATCATTGTCCAGCCAGGCTGGCTTAAAGTGACATGTATCGAGGCAGTGAGCCATTCCGGTGAAAGGGGCGAGGGATTGATCAGGAGAGTGGCTCGTTACAGGCAAGGTTCGGGAGTCTGCCCCAGACATGCCTGCTACTGACCGGCCGATAATCGCAAGAAGGCTGACGAGTGTCAGTGGCCATGCTCTGGTGAGATAATACGTGGGGTTTGGCACTGTCTTCATGCAATGGGTGAAGAAACTCCAGCCCGTTTGTGTATTGCTCTCGGTTCGGCCTGTCTGGCAATGAATGGTCTGACATCCTTGTGATGATGCAGGAGGGACTGGGGGGAGTGGTGTGGAAGATGTATTACACAATAGATTTGTCCGTTTGTTATTTAGAGGGTATCCCTTTTAATCATTGACACTGTGGACGTTTTTTTATTCAGGACATCGCGCTTATTGTTAACTCAAATAACTAAAGCGTTAACGGATACAACAATGCAGCGTTTATGCATGGTGAGCTTAAACATTTTTGTCTATTTTTACTTTTCCTCTTCCAATAAATGATTCAACCGATAGGGGCTCAATGTAGTGTCAATGCTGATAAAGCCGTTAATGATTGTGGCAGGGTTAATGTTGGTGCTGGCAGGGTGTAGCACTGAAACACAGACTCGCCGTACCTTGCATTATGAAAACCCTCTATCCCGTGCGTGGGAAACGGTGATTATGCCCGACCAGCCATTGAAACTGCATCGCCATGATTATCCGCGGGCCATCGTTGTACTGGAGGGTGGTGTACTGACATTGGTTAATGAGAACCATGAAAAATCCGGTGAACTGGTACTAGAGACAGGCAAGACCTACTGGCTTGAGGCTGACCCTCCTGGTGAGTTGCACGGAGATATCAACGAAGGCCGCAGGCCGGTAAGAGTCGTGGTGGTAGAGTTCAGGTCAAAATAATGATGTGCCCGTGTGCGGGGGGAGTTTGGCGGCAATATTCCAGTGCATTATTGGCGGAAGACGCATTTCACTCCGTTTTTCCTGCATGAACTGACATAGCTTTTGTGCATAGTCTTGATAACCGACCTCCATGAGAAAATGAATCACCCGCGTTATACGGCGATGGTTGTGATCAGTGTTTTTCGTTCGCCATACCGTTGATTGTTGAATATTATCAATAGAAAACTGACCTTGTGAAAAATCTAACTCAGCGGTATTTGCGAGGGTCGATTCATGTCGGATACCCCAGAAAGGCAGTAGCGTGTGAACCAGCATATCCTCAATATATTTTCTTAAAGCGCCTTCGTTTTCTGCGGCGTTTAATACATTGAGCAGCGTAGGACTCAGCAATGGAGCCTCTGCCAGGCCCTGGATTTTGTTTGGAAATACGGCCTGGATGTAGTTGTGGGCAGTCTCCAGCCTGGAAAACGCGTAATGGCTGACCACTTGTCTGGTGTGGCCGTTGATTTGACCGTCACCATTGAGAAAGGCTAAAAATGCCTTGTCATCTACAGGCAGGGACGGGTCAATAGCGATAGGAATGGTTGAATCCAAATAGTGTGGGTCAGTGCTGAAATGAGAGAGTGTGTGATCAAAAGGCGCTGAAAATCGCATTTTAGGAATGTGTAGCGTACCGCTTTTGGCAAGTGCCTGGCATTTGTCGTGAACACCTTTCAATATGGCTTTGGTGATCACTGCTGGAGAGACAGGCCCTGCATAACTGCCAGCACTGAATGCGTGTATATGCAGCTCCGGAACCGCTTCGTGATTGTTTTGTTTTTGACTGGCGTATTGGTTATATACAGTGATCATGTTGGTGGCAGTTTGTTCAACAGCAGTAAGAAATGCCTTGTCAGTCGTGTAGTCAAGGCGTCTCGGGGGGATGACATAAACCATGGCCTGGTTGGCAGTGTTGCCGTGAGGGTGTTCGCTGTACTCATAAACAGCCACTGAACCCGCATGGTTACTTTCCGTTTTATAGAGCGTCACGCTTTTCATGCCTGAATCCCGGGTGCTCAAATCATATGTTGTGATATGGCCCTCACCGGCAGCTTGGTCATGGAGACGTTCATTGAGTGATCGTTTAAACAATCTTTTACGGTGAGGTGCTCCCGCAAACGGCGCAACCGATGCAAATAGTTTATTCAGGCCGCCGCCACCAATATGCCCATCCAGTGAACCGGCATTGACAATGGCTGCTGGCGGTTGATTTGTCGTGTCTTGATCATAGAAGACTGGGGTAAAGCGACCGCGTTGCGGTAGTTGATAGTCACAGGCGATGCCTGCTATTTGGCAGCTACAGGTGGTGGGCACCAGAGTGTAACCGGTACCGATCACTCCCAGAACATCTTCCATACCAATACAAACCCTCGATTGCATGATATCGGCAATTTGGCGTATCTGTTGTTTATCATTGACACGAATGCCTCTGTCTCTCAACCCTTTACGAATCCGCTCGGTATCAACCGGCAAGAGCATATTCAGAATAAGCTTGGGCACTATCTTATTGACTATACGGAAAAAGGCTTTTTTGACTCCCTTCAGGCAATTAAATGAGCGGTCAAAGCTCGTGTTGCGAAATGCCGCTGAAATCTGTGGCCTTCCTGCGTTGTCTGAACGGGTGCTATCGTTTCCATCCATGAAACTTTTCCTGACAATGATGCCTGAGTAGTGATCCACAACAGGGTGCTGATACGATGGATCCTGAACCATTGCTTGTTCTGCGGACAATCAAAGCATTCAACAATAAAAGGATAGACCTTGACAGCGTGACGGCTTAACAACAGGTGGAGGCAATCTCTGATCGCTGAATATTGTGTGGTGGGGATTTCCACCATTCATTTTTATATATAGACTATGGTACTACTTTGATTGTGCTCCTCATACGACAACGATCGAAGTATGATGCTCCGATGATCGAAGAGTCTGTCCAAAGAACAATAACAAAGGCTCCTTATGCTGCCATATACCCTGAATACCTCCGCGGTAATCTCATCTCTGACTTTTTTGAGTGTCAACTCGAACAAGGGCGTTTGATGGGTGTCAGGTGACGGTATTTACTGGTTAAGGTTACCTAATAACAATAAAAGTTACGGCCTATGAAAAAAACAATCCGCCATTGGGCATCACTGCTGGCCCTGACCGCAGTGACGGCCACCGCCCAGGCTGAAAGTCAGGACCCCTGGCTGAAGCAGGGACTGAAAGATCAGCGCACACTCACCCTCTGGGAACCGCTGGGCAAGTTCAAGTCGCCCGGTACCCATAACAGTTACAACGCCACAGATTACAAAGGGAGTGATCCGCTTCACCTGTCTGACCCCAACCATTACCTGACTATGACGGCCCAGCTTGAGGCTGGCGTCCGCATGCTTGAGATTGATACCTGGTGGTACGGGCCGAGTGGCAATATCAAGTTGTGTCATACCCTCTGCCATGTGGAAGACCAGTACCTGAGTGAAGCCGCCAACGAAATCAACCAGTGGCTGCGCCGTCCGGAAAACCGGAATGAAGTGTTGGTGCTCTATGTTGAGGACCATGCCGATGGTCGCTATGACCAGATGTTTACCGACTTTGGCCAGCTGACCGAGCTGATGCTGCCGGTAGCTTATGAAGGTGCGGCGTTTCCTGATCAGCTGACCCCGATGGAGATTCTGTCTCAGGGTAAGCAAATTGTACTGATCGGGGTGGATGGCGCGCCGTCCGGCCACCCGATCAAGCAGTTGAACCATGGATTTATCCGTTCCAACCAGTCAGTGTTTGATGGCCGTTTCACCGGTTATCCCACCTGTGATTTCGGTGGCACCAGTGCCGAACAGATGGACCAGCGCCTCACCCGTCTCTATGAAGATCAGACCAACCTGGCCACTGGCGTCGGCCTGGGGCGTAAGCTGAATGCGGACCAGGCGAAAGCCCTGACCGATTGCGGCTTTGGCCTCTTTGGTTATGATAAGATGACCACCAATGATGCCCGTCTCTACAGCAATGTCTGGAGCTGGGGCGGTGGTGAGCCCAATGACTACGGCAGCGGTGAGGACTGTGCCGTGCAACGTCCGGACGGCCGCTGGAATGACGACAGCTGTGCGAAGCAGTACCGTTTTGCCTGCCAGGATGAGCGCAGTGGCGACTGGCGCATCACCAGTGCCACCGGCACGTTTGATGTCGGCCAGCTGAGCTGTCAGACCGAATTCGGCAATTACTTTGCCTTTGGTGTGCCGAAAAGCGGATACCACAACCGTCGCCTGCAGGATGCCGCTAATGGCCAGGCCGTCTGGATCAATTTCAATGATCGCGCCAACGAAGGTCAGTGGGTGCCGGATGGACGCAGTATGCCGGAACTGCCTGCCCAGGACACGGCGGCCAGCCAGCTGATTTTCTCCAGCTATGGTGTTTGTCTGGATATCGAGGATCGCCGTGCTGAACCCGGTGTACCGGTTCATGCCTGGCAGTGTCATGCTGCAGCCTCCCAGTACTGGTTCTACACCGAGGAACAGGAGATTCGCTCTGCCCTGAATCCTGAGCTGTGTGTGGATGCTGCCGGTGCTGGCACCAGCAATGGGACGCCGGTCGTTTTGTGGAACTGTAATGGCCAGGATAACCAGAAGTGGGTACGTGATAACTTTGGTCGCCTGCTGGCGAAGATGGATACCCGTAAGGCCCTGGACATCAAAGATCCGCAGGTGGTGCGTATTCTGGCACAACTTGAACACCGATTCTGGTAACTCTTGAACACCCATTCTGGTAAGTCTTGAACACTGAT
>NZ_BAABFL010000371.1:0-10376 GCF_039540975.1 Kistimonas scapharcae | reverse complement strand
TTTTGCCTGAAGAGCACAGGGGACGCTCTCTTCATTCAATTTAGCCTTACTTCTTCAGATCGTTAAGCGGGAGTTAAGGTACCCTACCTCAGGGCTTGTCTGTTCATTGAATTCGGCGTAATCCTTGTGTTGGTTTGGGAGATAATTGCCACGGGACCATGACATGGCGAGCCTGGCAGCTTTGTCACTTGGGCTGTTATCGCCAGTAAAGCGGAAAATGATGAAGGATCTTTTTTCATTTAAATGACTTGAAAACACACCGCACTCTGCTGTTGAGTGAACCATCAACGTCGTTTTTTTTGGGGCGGTAAGCAGGGTGTGTCCAATCTTGACAGCATCATTTTTGCCAGCCGTTACATGAAACACGATGTCACCGGCTTTTAAAACGTACGCTGGATCAGTAAACGTAGGCAGAGAGCTGAAGGTGCATGGTATGGTACTCCAAAACGGCATGAGTATTCCTCCAATAGCGCTTGAACGCGTGGGCTAACTATAAACTACAGCTTGAATGGGTCTCCAAAAACAGGCCGGGGGTAATTTCTGCTTTATCAAAAGGCCGCTGTGATCATGAATAAAAATGCAAGCCGTAAAGCTCTGCACGTAAGGTAAACATCGCTCTGGCATCTATCACCGTAGGTGTTGAGGCTTGACGTGGCAGTCCGCACGGCAACTAACCAGCCGGTGTCAGCAAAGCATTGGTTTCTATCTATTAGGTACATGGGTATTGATCATTAACGGCTGGTTCAATATCACTACTGGCAGCTCAGCGTTTTAACGATTTGTTTGTGTATTTCAATACCGTGAGAGCGAATCTCAGCAGGCTGGTTGATGTTGTTATTGATCAATGCAATTAATGATGCGGCAATAGACACAGCAACCTCCATGGGGCGCTTTCCCGGTATGTCAGGGTGCCCGACAGGACAATTCAGTTGGGCAATGTGTGTTTGGCTATATCCTTGATGCAGAAGGCGGGTCTGGAAACGCTTCGCTTTGGCTTTTGAGCCAATACAGCCGATATACGAACAGTCCTTACGCTGAAGCGCTGCCTTTACCAGTTCAAAATCCAGGGCATGGCTGTGGGTCAGGATGAGCACCTGGCTGTTGGCCGGAAGTGTTTCAACGAAGTCGACCGGATCCTCTTCCAGAAAAAATCGGACATTGGCCGGTGTCGTCTCAGGCACCATGTCCGGGCGGTTATCAATCCAGCGCACAGGCCCAGGCAGGCCGCCGAGGATCGTCACCAGGGCCTGCGCAACATGGCCCGCGCCAAACAGGGCCAGATTCAGTCCCGGTTGAATGAAACATTCCAGCAATACGGTGACGCTGCCCCCACAGCACTGGCCAAGCCGGGCGCCCAGGGGGAAGTGTTCTAAATGGTTGCCAGCAATGCCGTTGTCCAGCAGTGTCCGGGCTTTTTTCGTGATATCCAGTTCCAGATGACCGCCGCCCAGCGTATCGAACGTTGCGTCTGCGCTGATGACCATCTTGCTGCCCGGATCGCGCGGTGTGGAGCCGGTGGTGCCGAGAATCGTTGCCAGCACATAAGCGATGCCAGTCTGTTCACAGTTTTGCACGGCATCAAACCAGCGTTTAACCGTCATGACGATCCGTCCATTGCTGTAGATACAAGACCGCATCAAGCACCCGTTCCGGTGTTGCCGGGATATTCAGTGGCGGGTTAATGCGGTAGTTGGCGATACTGGCGACCGCATCCCGCAGGGCCAGCCAGACGGACAGGGCAAGCAGCAGGGGCGGTTCGCCCACCGCCTTGGAATGGTAAATCGTCTCTTCACCATTGGGTTGGTCGTACAGCTTGATATTGAAGATCTTCGGGATATCCGTCGCGGTAGGGATTTTATAGGTCGCCAGGTTATCAGACAGTATGTGCCCCTTGTCATCCCAGCTCAGTTCTTCGGTGGTCACCCAGCCCATGCCCTGTATGAATCCCCCTTCAATCTGACCGATATCAATGGCTGGGTTCAGCGATGTGCCGACGTCGTGCAGGATATCGGTACGCAGTACCGTGTATTCACCGGTCAGTGTGTCGATCTCCACTTCGCTGCAAGCGGCGCCCTGGGCAAAGTAGAAGAACGGGCGTCCCCGCCCCTTTTCACGGTCGTAGTGAATTTTCGGGGTTTGGTAAAAGCCGGTGGCAGATAATGAAACGCGGTTCAGGTAAGCCTCTTTCACGAGGGTTTCAAACGGGATCCACACCTCGCGATTATCCTTGTGGAGCTGGACATGGTTACTGACAAAACGAATAGAATCAGAGTCGGCTTCATAATGTTTGGCGGCAAATTCGACCAGCCGATGCTTGAGTGTCTGGCAGGCATCCTGTGCTGCCTTACCATTCAGGTCTGCACCGGAGGATGCCGCCGTTGCGGAGGCATTGGGCACCTTGTGGGTGTTGGCAGCGCTGATCTGTATACGATCCAGATCCACCTGGAATTCAGTGGCCACCACCTGGGCCACTTTGGTCATCAGCCCCTGACCCATTTCAATGCCACCATGATTCAGATGGATACTGCCATCGGTGAACAGGTGCACCAGGGCGCCCGCCTGGTTCAGGAACTGAATAGTGAAAGACACCCCGAACTTGACCGGTGTTAACGCAAGTCCACGTTTCCGGTAGTGATGGGTACTGTTGAACTGGCTGATCGCTTCTCTGCGGGCCCGATAGTCCGACGTTGTTTCCAGTTCACGTATTAATGCCGGCAGCAGAATATGTTCAACTGTCTGGCCATAATGGGTTTGATCTCCGTCCTTGAACAGGTTGATCTGGCGGATATCCAGCGGATCCCGACGGAGTTTCCGGGCGATATCATCCAGCATGTATTCGACAATGGCAGTGCCCTGCGGCGCTCCGAATCCCCGGAAGGCGGTGTTGGATACCGTGTGGGTTTTGCAGCGCAGCCCAGTCACATGTACGGCATTCAGGCAGTAGGCATTCTCAACCTGGAACATGGCGCGGTCGATGACGGCATCAGACAGATCCGGAGAATAGCCGCATTTTCCTGCCAGCCAGAACTGGCAACCCAGCACCCTTCCCTGATCATCAAAGCCGACCCGGTAGCGACTGAGGAAATCGTGTCGCTTGCCGGTCATCACCATATCGTCCCGACGGGGCAGGCGAAGTTTAACAGGGCGTTGCAGTTTGTGAGCAAGCAGGGCAGCCATGCAGGCCCAGGCTGCTGACTGGGTCTCTTTGCCACCAAAGCCGCCGCCGATCCTGCGCACTTCGACTTCTACCTGATTGAAAGGAATGTCCAACAGCCGGGCTACCGTATGCTGGATTTCACCCGGGTGCTGGGAGGAGAGCGTCATTCGCATGCCCCGGTCTTCCGTCGGGATGGCGTAGCTGATCTGGCCTTCGAGATAAACATGTTCCTGACCTTTCAGGTACAGCTCGCCAGACAACTGGTGCGGTGCAGAGGCAATGGCCTGCTCAGCATCCCCCATCGACAGGGAATGGGAAGGACGGACAAAGTGCTCCTGTGCGATGGCTTGTGGAATGGTCAGTACGGCAGGCAATGGCGCATAGTCCACACGGGCGAGCCGGGTGGCTTTGCGAGCCGCTTCAACACTGGTGGCAGCGACCGCGAACAGCGGCTGGCCAACATACTCCACGGTACCGTCAGCAAACAGCGGATCACCGGGGAAGACCGGGCCGATGTCCTGCTCACCGGGAATATCGTCCAGCGTGACGACGGCAACAACACCCGCTGCCGCCCTGACGGGCGAGAGATCCATCGTCGAGATCAGTGCATGGGCTTCCTGACTCTGTCCTACCGCGGCAAAGAGGGTATTGGCCAGTTCTGGTATGTCATCCGTGTAGGCCGCCTGTCCGGTCACATGTTTTTCGGCGCTGTCATGATGAATTCGCTGGCCACTAACACCTCGGGCCGGGCGTTGCCGTCGGGTGTCCGGGGCATGGTTGCATTGATTCATGGCGATGCTCCTGTAATCTCCAGTCCCGCCCGGATCACCAGGTTGGCCGCAACCCTGAGGCGATAGGCTGCCGAGGCGCGAACATCGTCCATGGGGGTGAAATCCCGGGGGATTTGATCAGCTGCCCGTTCAAAACTGGCGAGTGTTAACGGTTGGCCAGCCAGTGCGGTTTCAGTGAATCTGGCGTGCTGTGGGGTCGCAGCCATCCCGCCATAGGCAACACGAGCGTCGAGAATGGTTGACGTACCAAGGTTCAATCGCATCGCCATCAGTACTGTAGAAATATCATCCTCCAGGCGCTTACTTACCTTATGCACGGTGAACCACTGGGTAGCCGAGAGCTTGGGGACGGTGATGGCCTGCAGGTATTCGCCGGGGCGGATGGCGGTTTTCCGATAGCCGGTAAAAAAATCGTCCATGGCAATAACCCGGGTTCCGTTCGCAGAAGCCAGCCTGACCCGGGCGTCCAGCGCCAGAAAGATGGGCGGTGTATCGCCGATCGGTGAAGCATTGGCCACGTTGCCGCCCAGCGTGCCCAGGTTCCGGATCTGGCGTGAGCCGATACGAGGCAGAATGCGGGCAAAGGCAGGAAAACAGGCCTGTAGGCAGGACTCCGCCTGACTGTAAGTCACCATGGCGCCAAACTGCACAGTATCACCGTCGTCTGTAATGCGGCCCAGGCTGCGAATGCGGTGCAGGCAAATGATGTGATCCGCCGTTTCCATCGACTGAGTGATCGTCAGTCCCAGGTCAGTGCCGCCGGCCCACAGGCAGGCGTCGGGATAGTCCGCCAGCAGAGCCTGTAGCTGCTGTTCTGTTTCTGGAATAAAGAGCTGCTGTTCCCGGTTCACAGTCGGGTCAAGCGACTGACTGGGGACTGCTGGACTGATGGGGTTGAAGCGTTGAGTCAGCAGGGAAATCGGTGCTGATTCAGCGGGAGGCGGATACTGATGCTGGGTGCGGGCGGCATCCAGAATCGGCCGATAGCCGGTACAGCGGCAGAGGTTGCCGGATAACGCGGTCAGGATGTCATCATCATTGGCAGCCTTTCCTTTCTTACTGTGATAGAGAGCTGCGAGTGAGGCGACGATACCCGGTGTGCAGAAGCCACACTGTGATGCATGGCAATCCACCATGGCCCGCTGTACCGGATGTAACTGGTCATCATGGCTCAAACCTTCAACAGTAATAAGACCTTTTCCGTCCAGACTGGCCAGCAGCGCAATACAGCTGTTAATGGCTTTGTATTGAAGGGCGCCCTGTTCATCCTGATCCACCATAATGACGCAGCAAGCGCCACAATCACCGGATGCACATCCCTCTTTGGCCGCACAGAGCATCTGGCGGGTACGCAGATAGCGTAATACCGTCATGGAAGGATCAGCCGATTCTTCCAGCCATTGCCCATTCAGGTGAAAGCGGATCACGTCGTTATCATCCTGCCTGACAGCGCTTGTTCGAGTTTCCGGTACACAAGCATAGTGGCTTCGGCCATCTGTCGCAGAAAAAGGGGAGCTGCCGATGTAAAGAGTAATGGATAGCACCGATCAGCAAGGATGCTCGGATGGACAAAGGCCCCATCACCGGTAACCGAAATGCCGGGCAAAGCCAGCGTAACTGCACCGGCGAGTCTGGCAGCCCGCCTGAAGCGGAAGTAAGCCAGACCCGCCCTGTGACCATGACACGAATACAGCGATGGCGAGTCAGGTTGGCACGGCCATTCCTTTCCTTTTGGTCAACAGTGAGAACGCATTTTTCACGCAGTACGCCGGTGCAGAGCCGAAGTGTACAGACTGTAGAATCTGCCAGTCCGTCGCGACAACGCGCGTTTTCAATAGGCGATGATTCCTGGAAACAGCGTCATTACGGGCTGAAATTAGCCACGGTCTGGCAGGCGCTTCAGGTACAGCCGGCATTTGAACAATGGTGGGGCATGATTGAGGGCGAGCTGAGTGGTGAAAGTATTGCGGGACGATCGCCGGCCGCTTCACCCAGAGAGCGTTACAAACGCGCGATTACCGCTTTTCGAAGGGCAGACGCGATACTGCTGAAAGGCGAGGGTTCTAATCACTTACGACAGGATGCTCGGACTTTCCTCTATGGTGTCTCCCGAGCCTTGTTTACCACCCAGATGAAAAGTCCTTTTCATTCCGACCTGGTTCAGGCCATCAGGCAGAAGGCGGCATCGGGTTCGGGGGAAGATTTACCGCCACAGCTTACCAGTAATCGGGGGCGTGACCTGTCGGCACGTCTGGCGCATACCCAGCAGTTAATCCATGGCCAGCGTTCAGCCTTAGAAAACGCCGCAGGTAAAGGACAGCACCTGCGCAATGTGATGGGTAATCTTGCGGCGGGCGAAGCGGGTATCCATTATGACCCCTATCGACAGGGCAATATACCGGATGTTTTGTTCAGTCCCCGCATACACGGTAAAGAAGTCGCCTGCATCCGCATGGGCACGCCGACCCGGCAGGAAGTCCCATTCAGCGCCAGTGTAACCCCGGAGTTTCGTTGTTTTCTGGAAAGCCGGGGCAAGCTTGAACACCATCTCTACATCAACCGTCAGCGGCGTACCGGAATAGAAGGCGACAGAAGCCATGCCCTGGAGAAACTTCAGGATCATATCGGGCTACAAGGCAAACTTACGGTGGTCACCTTGCCGGCGGATGGTGATTTCTATACCCAGCGCCGGGCGTTTGCCAAAGACTGTACGTTGGAGTCATTACAGGCGCAGATGGTCAACCTCATGGCAGATAATCAGCAAGGCTTTTTCTTTCCACCGGGGTTACGGCAACGGTTATCGGATGGTGGCGACGATTTCAGCGCATTTCTGTCTCGCACCTTGAATGCGACGGCTCAGGAGCTGGACGTCCGTGAGGATGCGATGCTCGACACAAAGCAGCGACGGGCTTTTATTTTCCACTTTCTGAACAAAACGCTGGCGGAAGCACTCATTCAGACTGTGTCTGCAACCACGTACAACCATACCTGCAAGGATGACATTGACCGTGGTGGCGTGGCCAATGCCTACCTGTTTGCCGTGAAAAACCGGCCGCATGCCGCCGCTACGGCCGAAGAGCTTGAGGCATTCGCCAGGGAGATGGAAGCCAAAACCAATGCGCCTGCCGCGGAAGTGAAGAAACGCGAAGTGATTGAGCACCGGCATGAAGACCTGCGTAATGCACTGGAAACGCTGGATTACTGGAACAAGGCTCCAAGGGAAGGGCGTATGGCGTTACCCAGGCGAGGGATAGGTGCTAGATAACCGTCGTTTGCAATTGCCGGATAAAGTCTGTTTTGGTGATGACTGTCGGAATTGATAAACGGCTTTTTTCGTTTGATAACGACTATTCGTTATAGCTTCTCATTGCCACCAGTGTGCCCAGACCGGTGCAATGAGAAAGCAGGGCAGAGGTGTGGTGGATTCTCCTTGTCAGGACAACTTGGCAAGCACAAGATCCAGCTTTCCTTTAACTTCTGACATATCTGATTTCAGTTCAGTCACATCGTGTTTCAATTCATCAACATCTGTCTTCAAGACGAAGGCATCGGACTGCAGTTTGCTTATATCGTTTTGCATCTCCTTTTGACTATCTTTCAAAAACGTAATGTCTGACTGGATTTTGAAGATATCGTTTTTGATGGCATTGGTATTTGATTCTGTAGCGTTGAGTTGCCTGTCTACCGAACCAAAACGGTTGCCGATGGCTTCAAAGCGAACGTCATGGGCTTTCTGTTTCGCGTAAATCTCATTGAGCAGGCGCCGCTGCCCTTGAAGTAATGTATTCAATGGTTCTGCCATCCGCCTGATGGAAATCCTCCAGCCGTTTCAGACGACGGGGATGTGTTTTTAACTCTTCCATCAGTTCGCATGCATCAGTCATTTTATAAAATCCTGTTTATTTCATTGGTTGAATGCGTTTAAGAAATATAGGGTTTGGGAGTGGCTTTACCCATTTAAAGGTCAAGTGTCTTTTTTCGATAATATGGCGGTTTGGTTCGATAGGATTGCCTGCTGGATGGCTTCCACTTGGCTGGACAGTGTTGCGACCGTTTTTGTCAGATTTTCGATGGTTGATGTCAGGTTGTCTGAACGATCGGTTACTTCGTATTTCAGTGTAAGCAGGCAGGTTTTGAGCTCCTGTAGTGATAGTTTGAAAAGGGTTGCATCTGCCAAAGCTTCAATGCCTTCTGAGTGGTGCTGGAGCATCGTGTTTTTTAATTCCGCCAGATCGGATCGAATGGAAAGTAATCCGGAGTCGAAGGTTTTCTGACCCAGTAACAGTTTCGCAAGACGTTCATCATTGCCGGTGACGTTACCGGTAGCATCGTTGTCTGGATACCTTCGTTGCTCACATATTTGAGGTATTTCACTCAGCTTGTCAGCAATGGCATCTGCCAGCGCGGCTCTATTATCGTTTGTTGAAGTCATGGTTGCCTCCCGAAAGTATTTTTGGGTGGGAGAGCCAGTATAGGTGTGTTTCTATCAGTTGCGGTCAATGATAAGAGTTAGACGACCAGACGGTTAAAGAGCTGGATAAGCGGTGTTACATATACGTATGTGTCATGAAACTCGCTGTTTTGAGCAATATTTATCTTATTAGAACCGGTTTATATTCGCCTTTTAGAAGACAGCTGTCTTTTTATACCTATATGATTGAAGACAATTACCAATAAAAATATTTCGCATAAAAAAATCAAATAGACGGATTGAAAACAAGCGAAACGGATGCGTTAGGGGGAACATTGTCGCGTTTTTACGAAGTCGAGCCGTCACTGGAGAATTACTGGCGGGCGATCATCCTGTTTGGCAGCAATGTGGCGTCTTATAAATTCGCACTGGCCAAATCACTGTACGAGCTGACAGACTCTCAAGCTGACCTGATTTCTCTGGATACCCTGGCTGAACCCTTTGCACGTCATATATGTGAACATCTTCGTGCATCACCCAGGCAGACGACATCAAGGTTCAGTCAGTTTCTGGCAAGCTGTGCTGATTTCAATAACGGTGTCATCACAAAGGAAGCTTTGTTGAAGCAGACGGTTCGGTTGGGTTTTCAGAATGTTATTGATGCATTTCATAATGTCAGCCGTGCAGAGTTAGGATGCCGTTTCTTTCTTGATGAGCGCAGGGGGCCTGGGAATGGAATCCGACTGACCGAGGCATTTTTTAAACTGGCAGAACGCCCGGATTTTGTGGATTTTCAGCATGAAACTGAGGCGCGCTGGCGGCTGGTAGAAACGGCCTGGCAGGAAGGGCTTTCCAGAAACCTGCTCGCCGTGCAGCATGATAATGACATTGGCAGCCTGTTTGTACAGATGAAAGACCGCAGGGTTGATATCACCAGTTGCCGTGACAGCCTGAATGGTTACCAGAAAGGCCGGTGCTTTTATTGTTATGACGCTATTTCGGTGGACAGCTCAGCACGTAATCTGGCTGATGTTGACCATTTTTTCCCTTGGTGTTTACGGCGGGAGTTACCCGCTATTAATGGTATCTGGAATCTGGTGCTTGCCTGTACAGACTGCAACCGGGGGGAAGGAGGGAAATTTGAGCGCGTCCCGACCTTGGCTCTCCTGGAAAGGCTGCATGCCCGTAATGAATATTTTATAAACAGCCATTTGCCAATCCGGGAAACCCTGATACAACAGACAGGAAAGACGGAACCGCAACGACAGCAGTTCCTTCAGGGTTGTTACACCGTTGCAAAAACACGGATTATTCACACATGGCAGCCACAATCCAAAGGCGGCTCAACATTCTGACAGGTGGTCGATGACGTCTATTGCCTATTACGATCAGCATTGTGATGCATTTGTGGCAAATACAGCATCTGTCGATATGACAGAGCTTTATACCGCCTTTCTATCCCGATTGAAGCCAGGCGCCCATATTCTGGATGCAGGGTGTGGTTCCGGCAGGGATACCTGTCATTTTCTCAAGCAGGGGTATCATGTTACCGCGATTGATGGCTCAGTTGCCATGGTGCGTCATGCATCGGCATTCACGGGTATCAACGTGCGACAGCTTACGTTTGAGAACCTGGATTACCAAGCGGCTTTTGAGGGTATCTGGGCTTGTGCCTCTCTATTACATATTCCCTTATCCGAATTGCCTGATGTCATGGCCCGTATGTCAGAGGCTTTAAAAAATAATGGTATCTGGTATCTCTCATTCAAATATGGTGCAGGTGAAGTCAGCAGGGATGGGAGAAGCTTTACGAATTTGACAGAAGAATCACTGGGTGAGCTGGTGGACGCACTGTCTGGTATTTCTCTTCTGTCAACCTGGCAGACCAGTGATAAGCGGTCGGATCGTGAAGACGAACGCTGGCTGAACGCTCTATGTAAGTACTCAAAAACTCCTGTGCAGACCACATGGCAGCCAGCATGAGGCGTATTCGATAATATTTGCCAGTCTCGGAATT
>NZ_BAABFL010000370.1:0-10324 GCF_039540975.1 Kistimonas scapharcae | reverse complement strand
TACGATAATCTGATTAGATTATCATCTCACACAGGTCATTTTGGATCGGTGAAAGGTGGACATTTTAAATCGGTGCTGACACCCCTCTCAAACATTCTGATTCTATGCACTTAAATTCATCATCATTCACATCAGAAGCCATAGGAAAACAAACAAAATCGTCTTGTAACTCTTTAAATCTCTTACCGTAACCAATTGAATTAGGACAAATAGGATTACAAAAAACAAAAAAGTCAACAAAGACTTTAGCCGGCAAATCAGCCAATTCATCAGATTTTTCCGGCGCTACTGAAAAGCTCTGGCTGACAGGATCAAACCTGATATCACTCTCACTTAAATCAATATAAACTTCATTAGCGGTGCCGGTATCGGATCGACCTATAGCCGACTTTTTATACACATTATTATTGTTAACCCTTAACTCGTCACGATCCAGCATTGACTGAACATAAGGAAGAATAATGCCATACGTAGCTGTAAACCCAACAAAATCTTTAGTAATTTCCGTCTGTTCAGGAAGACAATCTGTATTGGTATATGTAAGAGGGATCCATTCCATATTCAGATCAGAATATAACCTTTCTTTAAGGCGATCTTGTCTTAGCTTTTCCGTCTTTTTCAGGAGGTCGTCCAAATCTACTTCATAATACTCAAGCAAATGCTGAAAATGCCGGGGGTTCAAAAGGTGGGAGCTGAAGTAGAGACTGCTTTCTGTCCAGTTTTTATTCTTGATATGACAGAACAAATCAAAAATATCCCGCTGAGTGCCTTTCAGTACTTCCAGTTGCTCAGCAATCTTATCAATCACTGCCCGCTCTTTGTCCTGCAGCAGACCATCCCGCATCCCCATCATGTAGGCATCAAAGAGGAACAGTTGCGCCAGCGGTTTACGACGGAATGTTCTGAAAAACGCCTGAATAGTATCCTTGTCTGGCGCTTGGCCAAAGCCCACAACATCATTCAAACAAGACTCATCCAGGTCAAATGACTTGACCAGAATCCGGATATACTCCTTTTCACCCTCATCTATATCCGCATCAGCGTTCATGACCAGCGACAGACCATTGAGATAGAGCAGGCGCTCTTCCAATGGTAACGCTTTCGCCGGGTGATTGGCGAAGGAGTTGGCCTCTTTAGTGGCTTCATGGATCAATTCCAGAATATCCATTTTTACTTCCTTGAAATTTCGTGACTACTGCCTACGCTGGAATAGGCATATTCAGATGCACCAAGCATTTGTTATTGCTGGTGATCTGCAATTCAACGGGTGTACCGGGGATAAATGCTTCGGTAAGGGGTGTGGTACCCAAAACCGTTCTGGCATGCTGGCGGGTGATAATAATATCAAGATTTAGCTCAGACTCAAAGCTCACCCCTACCGGACTGATTGTTTTCACCTGTGCAGGTAACCGTTTAAGGTCAGCATATCCCGTCAATTGACGCTTCTCGCCCTGTAACAAAGCCGTAAAAGAAAGGGGCTGCCACTGCTGCTCATCGCTTTGCTTCCGATATTCAGTCAACTGTTGCAGTTTGGGTTGGTGATCAATCGCCAGTTCCAAAATGACCATCAGGCTTTCCAGCGTTTCCAGAAGCGCCCTCAGGCAGCTGTGAGCACTCTGCTCGGACTGGGTGAGCCTGTCCAGCTCACGCTTCGTCTTCTGCTGCATGTCCTGCAGATGGGTCTGTTGCTCTGCAGACAATTGATTGTCAAACAGCAGCTCATTCATTGTGCCCAGTGTTAATTTTCGACTCTGCTTACTGGTCTGAATATCGCTAACATACTGGCTGACCTGCTGGGCCACCTGTACATAGAGTGCAGTGCCGGGCTTGTGACAATTAATGGCATCCAGTAAATCGGACAATACCCTGCCACTGTCTGACACTTCCTCCCCAGTCTGGGCTGAATAGCCAATCACATCTAAATAAGGCAGTTCGGCCCGCTCCAGGTCACGACGAGCTGTGTTAATCACCTCCCGTATCTGTGTTTCCAGCTTTTTATCAGCCTTGCTGAAGATAAACAGGACTGGCTGTCGGGACTCCAGGCTGGCAATAAACTCCATATCCTGCTTGGGTATGGTTCCGTTTTGTATATCTACCAGCCAAATCAGGTAATCAGCCGTTCGCAGTTGCTGGCGAGCAATAGTTTCATCAGTGTTGCCACCACGATGCACCACATTGTCCGCCTTGCTGTAACCCGGCGTATCAAGAAAGGCTAAAGACGAATAGTTCAGAGACTGCCGCTCAATGGAAACAAGCTGCAACAAGTGACTGAAAGTCACACCAAAACGGTCATTGAAAGCATGACAGATTGCACCGAGCGCTTCTTCATCTATCTCCGTCTTTTTGCCATAGCGGTTCAGGGCCGTGATCCGATCCTGCCTGCCCTGGCTGATATAGGTTGGGATCGACGTAGTGGGTGTCGTATCCGTAGGTAACAGTGATGGACACCCCAGCACCGAATTAAGGAATCGGGATTTACCCGCGCTGAATGCACCACCTACAGCCACGGTGTAGCACCGCTCCAGCAATGGGAAACTGGCAATTTCCGTTAGCCTCTCCCTTAACTGCTGCATTCTGTGGTAAAAGCCGGTTCCTGCGACAAGATCCGTGTCTTCTACCAGGGTCAGTAATTCATTGTTGATCAATTCACCAATACGCTCCAAATGTTCCTGGTGCGGTTCACGGCGGTCACACTGGGCAATCAGCTGGGCGCACAGACCTAACCCGGCTGTCGGATCACCAAGGTATCGGTTCACGTCATTCCTTTCGACAGGGTCGCATACCTGCTCACACAATTTTTGATGTTCCGTTGAGGGTTCAACCGGCAGGTGGCTACTCATTAGCTCTTCAATGTTCAAATCCGTGATACTCCAAAACAAACACGTTAATTCACTACCGTGGCATTCAGTCCGGATGCCATATCCTTCAGCCGGGCCTGCTTCTCCGACAGCTGCAGCTTTACGGACTGCCGTTGTTCTACGGTTGCCTGTAACTCCTGACGCAAAGCCTGCAACTGTTGCTCATTGCTCTGACGCTCACTTTCCAATGCCTGCATGAGATGCTGAGACAATTGTGTCACTGCCCGGTTTAACTCAGTATCCAGCAAGGAAGAGACTCTCTGCAGAGTCTCTGGAATGACCCTGTTATTAATGGTCTGTCGGATCATCTGCTCCCGCTCTTCGGCATTATCCTTTCTGCCGAACAATCCACTGGCAATACCCGCAATTAATGCGCCTACAGGACCGGTGAACAACATAGCGATACCCGCGCCGATACCCGCAAAGGTCATGGAGAACTGTTCTTTCTCTTCAGCTGGAATGCTCAGGGTCATCGTAAAGTCACCTTCTGCGACTGCGAATGATTCCAGCTTTCCCTGTAGATGATCGACCTCCTGCTGGATCAGCTGCTGGAGTCTGCCCTGAACGACGGGCCTGACACACTCCTGAATGGCCTGACTTAACTGTCCTGATCTGGCTGCCTGAGTCAACGTTCCATGGGCACTGTCCAACGTCCGCCGAGCTTCTGCAAGCAGTTCCTCCTTACCGATGCTGCACAGGTTGTATCGCAGTTCGGACAAATCCCTCTCAATTTGCTGACGAACACGCTGCACTGCTGTTTCTGCAGCGTCAACCTGATGCTTCAGCTCAGGATCATCACAATTCAAACCGTGGATATTCCTGGCAATATGTTGCAGGGCTATTCCAATACAATCTTCAATGGCCTGCCCATACCTTGCAGCCAGCAAATGTTCTTTGTTTATAACAGCCTGATCCAGTTGCTCCTCAAAAGCCTGAATACTGCCATCTTGATCCAATGCTTCAATGGCCTCTGGTACCTGGTCGGACAGGCCCCGCTCAGCAAGAGTGCTGGCCAATTCTTGCTGTAACTCGGTGAGATTTGAGGGAGGAATACGCCCTGCCTTTGAGATCAGGAAGGCAATATCCTTTTGATAGTCAAAATGGATCTCTTCCAGTTGGCGTATCACTGAATCATCAAAGGCAATATTCGAGGGCATCAGGTTGATAAAGAAGTCACCACGCCCCAAATACCAGGCAATAGCTTTTTGATGACTTTCGTTTTTAGCGTCAAAGCCCGGCATATCGACAAGTACCAGGTCAGGTCGATACTTCAGCTTCGGAACAGACAAAAATAACTGGATGAACGTCAGACTCTCATCTACCTCAAGCTCGCGCAGGGCGTCCAGAGGCTTCTCGACAGAGTGACCATCCAGATAGTTGAGCACCATATATTCTCGTTCACCATAGGATATCTCTGTCGCAATGGAGGTCGCCGCTTCTATGTCGCTATCCAGAAGAGTCCGACCCAGAAACCGATTAATCAAGGCACTTTTGCCAGCAGAGAATTTCCCAGTCACCGGCACGATCACCTTGAAGTGCTTAATCTTGTCAGTCAGATAAGTGAGCGTTTGCTGAAAGGCACGGCTCATTTTTAACGATTCTGCTACAAGATTGAGCTCAGCAAGAATCTCTAGATAGCGCTCTGATGGCAATCGGCTTTCAGACTCTACAAATTCCGCAGGTTTTCTTCGGTCATTGCGTCGTAATGAATACAGTAGTTCCAGCCCCAGCTGCAAACCTGTCACTTGGGTGTCAGCGGGTAGAGATAATTCCGGGGCGCTTTTGCACAGGTACGGGAAGCTATCACTCTCAAGAGACACCTGCAAACCTTTCAGCAACCCGTGAAAACCACCTCTGTCTACCACCGGAAAGATGTGTTCCACACACAGCGGCTGGGCAAACACCTGAGCTTTTTCCCTGTTAAAAATCTGCTGTGGTTGAACTTCTGCATCAGCCAACTGCAAATCACTGAGTGCGCTTTTAAAACGGTTAATGTCAGGATCTGACCAGCTACGGCCACTGGCCTCGTAAAAACTGGCTGTAGCATAGAGAAGATTGTCCAGAAGCTGACGTCCTGGTAAATTGCGAATCTCGTGATACCAGTCATCCAGCGCCTGCTTTCGTTGAATATGATCCAGTCGCTGTTCAAGATGCAGGAAACGCTGCGTGGTATCTTCAGCCAGAGACTGAATGCTGTTCGCAAATAGCTGAAATGTCTCTATATTGCGCTGTTCCTGACTTTGCACTGCTCCATAGAGCATGTTGACATGCCCCATCAGATAATTGGTCTTGTTCGCCAGGGTAACCATGGCCTCCATGGACAACATCTGTTTGTGGTTCAGTTTCTGAATCAGGGACTGGGTGGCATACAGGCTGGCATGGGTCGCACTGTTTACCTCCGCCTGTTGCTGCCAATTGCTACCGGTGAGCGTGCCCAGAATGCGTCCGATAAAACCCTGTTCCTGCTGGCTGTTAATTCGACCTTCTGTGGAAGCAAGCGCCGTAATCGCGCTAAAAGCTTCTTCCAGTAATTCGTCAGTATTCCCCCGCATCTCATCAATCAACTGATCCAGCTTGCCATCAATCAGTTGCCGTTCCTGCTGTTCCAGGTGCGTTGCCAGCTGATTCATTACTTCCTGGTAATTGACGGGCTCACCTGAGTCTGAGCGTAACTGCTGATTTAGAGTGATCTGATCAGTAAACTCCTGGTGGCCGTCAGCAAACTCGCAAACTGCATCCAGATAACGTTCCTCATCTTCCAGATATGCACTAAAGCGTTTTAACGTGGCCGCAGTATCCTGGTAACCCAGCTCGATGAGCTGACGGGCATTTTCCGGGGTGAAATTCAGGGCACTGATCAGACCGTCAAATTGTTCTGACGGGATAATATTCCAGAATCGTGTCTCGGGATAATCCTTCTGTACTGATGCGACTTCCGGAGAGCGACCCAGATAGATATTAATAATATGGGTACACCCTTCTTTTTCGATCAGTGGCTGAAAGGGCGTATTATTGCTGAATTTACCGGGTACAACGCCACCATCCCAGTAATTCTTACCCTGAATGGTCACTGGACTGAAAATCCCCGGAATAGCTGAGGATGCCTGCAACCAGAGAGCTACCTCGGACTCTGGAGCGTTATTAAGTAAAGGTAATTCCAGTTGGAAACCGTTCTGCCGTAATGCACAGACGTAAAAAGGAACCGATGATTCGGCTACTCGCCTGCAGGCTCCACTGCCAGCAATGAGGCTCTTCAATCCATCCTGGGAAAACCAGCCTCTGCCTTTAAAAAACTGTGCCACCTGCAGAATAGCTTTGCCCTGAAACCCCGGAATAGCATAGGTTGCCGCCATTACAGCTACTTTTTGTGCGAAGTTTTCAATGTCAAACTGCAGAATCTTGTCGGTAGCAATATCAAGCCATAGCTGCTCAGCAAGTTCCAGATTTCCCTGTATAAACAAAGCACCGTTCAGAGCACCTACCGATGTACCTGAAACCGCCTGAATGTTCTGATCCAGACCAAACTCACGTAGCGCCTTCCAAACCCCAATGGCGTATGCACCTTTACCGCCGCCGCCCGAAAATACAATGCCTGTTTTCACCATGAGTCCAGATGCCCTGTTATCCATACATTTCTTGTGGCAGGAGTGTATAGACGTAGAGAGTTGTGGTTTTTGACCCAGATTAAGGTGCTATACACTTGTACAGGCTTCAAGCACGACAAATATACCTATTCCCAAAACACTCCATAATGAAAGCCCACAAAAACGCCATATCTCATTGATTTTTATAGACTTAATGATTTGCCGACTTATTGCACGACTTTCTCATTGGATCAGGAAATTCATTTACCAACTAAATACTCGCCACAAAATTCAAACAAGTGTTCGATTCCTCTGTTTTTCAGTAGGTTAGGGAAAGACTCATTTACCGACACAATTGCCTATGTCACACCACGACCAATCAGATAACGCTATTGCTTAATAACTGATCCGCTTCACATTTGCAGTCAATACCCAATCAGGGCAACCGGATTTCAGTGATTCTTGTCCAAGGGGCAGTATTGCCCCTTCAAAACGGGATCATGGGGATAAACACCATCATCTGATCGACGAATAAAACCACCCGATATAAACAAAGCTCAGCCTACACATATTTCGAATAAAAATATTTTTCTGATGATGACGATAACAGGGTAAGCGCGTTCTCAGTGCACTAGCGGCACACCGTTTGTCTAAGCTAAATAAAGAGTCATGGAAATAGCGGGTGTGGCGCGGTCAGCAGACAAGCGTTGACTGGCCGGAACAGGGTAGTTTATGAGCAGTGCACGTACTCCCGAAAATGAAAATGAACGCCTGAGTACATTACTTGAGCTTGAGATTCTCGACACCCTGGAAGAGCAGGCGTATGACGACCTGACAGAGTTGGCGGCACATATTTGCGGGACACCCATTGCCCTGGTGAGTCTGGTCGACAGGGATCGGCAGTGGTTCAAATACCATCATGGCCTTGAGGCCAGGGAAACCCCCAGGGAGTATGCCTTCTGTGCTCACGCCATATTGCAGGATGAAGCACTGGTCGTCCCAGACTCGGAACAAGACCCTCGATTTTGTGATAACCCCCTTGTAACCGGCGATCCCCATGTCAAATTCTATGCCGGCATGCCACTGATACTGAACAACAGTATGCCGGTTGGTACCCTGTGTGTTATCGATCATCACCCCCGGGAACTGTCGAATATCCAGCAATCCGCTTTGGAAGCCCTGGCCAGGCAGGTCGTCAGCCAGTTGGAACTTCGCCTGAAGGTCAAGGCATTGCAGGCGTTGGACAACACCAAGGACAACTTCATTTCCCTGGTATCCCATGAGCTGCGAACACCACTGACGTCCATCAAGGGGTCATTGAGCCTTCTGGTGCATAACATGGCAGACAAAATGCAACAGGATGCAAATAGTGTTGCCGGTATTGCCTTAAGGAACAGCGACCGCCTGCTCATGATCGTCAATGATATCCTCGATGCCTCCAGGATTGACGCAGGCAGGCTGGATATGACCCTTGCACCTTGTCATCTGCTGGTTCTGGCTGAAGAAGCGGTCGAGTTGAACCAGTCCTATGCCAGAGAATGCCACTGTCAGGTGCAACTGGTTTCAGCAATAGAGCAGAACGACATCACGGTGAATGTCGACAAGGGACGTTTTATGCAGGTGATGAGCAACCTGATCTCCAACGCGGCCAAATTCACGCGTAACAGTGGGGATGTCATTGTCTCCATTGAAAGTGATGGCAACACCGTCTGTGTCTCGGTCACCGACCAGGGGGTTGGAATCAAGCTGGAAGACCAGGCTAACATCTTCAAGCGCTTTCCCGGCATCTCCAGCGAAGCCAATGGAAAGCTGCCCGGTACTGGCCTTGGCTTGAATATCTGCAAATCCATCATTGAACAGATGAACGGCACAATCGGTTTTGAATCATCACCCGGCAAAGGCAGCCGTTTTTATTTTACGCTTCCTCAACAATAAAGTGATAGTGCGACTATTTCACCCGTGTTAACCCGATATTAATTACAGGAATCATTGTTTATTCAATGCACAAACGCTTCTCGATTTAATTCTTTAATCTAAAAACACATGGATAACTTTTAACAAAACACAGAATTCAAGAAAAACACCTTTATAGGCCTTTCCAGATAATAGAGATTGAGCTTGCCTGGCAAGCTTGTGAAATTTGTGAGTACGAAAGTCTATCAAGTGAATCCGTTTGAGGCTGACACCCAGCAATATTTATCTTCAATAAGCAGGCTGTCTAGACACTAGCCCCATTCACCACCATTTCACATATAAATCATATGGTTATCGAAAATACAGCGATACCAATCACATATTAAGAAACCCCTTAATGGCCGATAAAACGGATAGTAACTGTTACTTACAGGTCGACAAGATAACAATGTCTTTTTCGCGGAACCTCTTCATTATACTGGCCTTGATGCATTTCCCTGTTTTGGCAGAGACACCCCAAACTCAGCCATATCCCAGCGATCAAGCCATCACCCCAACGACGCCACTGAGCCTGACACCATCAGAACAGCAATATCTGCAGCAAAAAAAGCGTATTCACATGTGTGTCGACCCGGCCTGGTTACCACTGGAGCAAATCAACGACGCTGGGCAGCATGAGGGCATTGTCGCCGACTACATCAACCTGCTGAAATCGCGTACAGCCCTCAACATTGTGTTATATCCCACCATAAAATGGAGTGATTCAGTTCAGGCTGCCAAAGATCGCCAGTGTGACATCTTTTCTGCGGTAGCGGTTACCCCCAGCCGTCGCGAGTATATGCGTTTTTCTCCACCCTACCTGATGCTGGAAGTTGGCATTTTCGGCCATACCCACAAACCCATGATCAAGGATGTCGAAACCATTTTTTCCAGCAAGGTCGGTATTGTGTCAGGTTATGCCACAGAGGAGATTATCAGGAACCGCTACCCGAATGCAGTGTTGCAATCCATCAAAACGCCACAGGATGGTTTGTTGAAACTGGTCAACGGGGAACTGGATTACTTCATCGATTTTATTGTGCCTTCCAGCTACTACCTAAAAGAGATGTCACTATCTGATATCAAGGTATTAGGTAAAACCAGTCTTAAGCTGCCGCTCAGCATCGCCAGTCGCAGTGATGAGCCTCTGCTGGCAGATATTCTCACCAAAGCGCAAATGGCAATTAGCCAACACGAGGTCGAGGTCATCACCCGGCACTGGATGGAGCGAAAGTCTCAGCATGCATGGAATGGCGTGGCCATCGTCATCATTGTTGTCATGGTCAGCCTGTTTATTACATTGTTTATCTTCTGGCAACGCATGAGTGTCAGACACGTGCAAGAGAAATAAACAGCAACCAAAGCGCCATTGCTCAGCACTATAACGAGAAGAAAACCACAGGCCGGCTGATAGTACGGCATATCTTCAACCATGAAATGGAAAGTTCATGTCATACGCCAACCTCTTTATTGCCTGCCTGGTTTTATTTATCAGCCCGAAAGGTTCTGCCAACCCTGAGGGCATACCTTCAGCTCCAGAGCAACCTCATGGTCTGAAAGAGACGACCTTCCATCTGACTCAGGAAGAACAAACCTACCTGCAGAAAAAAAAGCAGATTCGTCTATGCGTTGACCCCCACTGGCTGCCGATGGAAGGGATCAATGACGCCGGGGAATTTGAAGGGTTTGTTGCTGATTACATCGCGCTGCTTCAGGCCAAAACAGGGCTCAACATCGAACTCTATCCAACCAGAACCTGGGCTGATTCCCTGAAAGCCGCCAGAAACCGGGATTGCGACATCCTCTCCTCCCCCATTACCCCGGCCAGAAAGGAATTCATGCTGTTTACCCTTAACTCCCGCTTAACGATCTGAAGAAGTAAGGCTAAATTGAATGAAGAGAGCGTCCCCTGTGCTCTTCAGGCAAAAT